>JACMQJ010000225.1 GCA_014377055.1 Candidatus Sericytochromatia bacterium | reverse complement strand
TGTTGACAGTTGCGAAAGACATTTTAATATTTCCTAAATCAGTTTATTTATTTGTTACAAGAACTATTCTTGCGACATGTATGTATTATTGCACATAAATCTAATGAGTGTCAATACCTTTTTCAAAATATTTTAAAATTATTTTTATGTGGCTTTAAAACTACACATCAACAATTTTCTCTCTTTAGTCTACATTACTCAGCACCTTTGCTGCATGGATGTGAGTATTGCATAGAAAAAAAATTAATGCAACCTGTATAAATTTATTAAATAAGACGTTACGTTTACAATTATTAAAAAGTTTTTTTCTTTGCAATGTTATTTTATATAGTAGTTAACATGAGCCAAGATTACGGCTTTCTTAAAGATATTTAAATTAATATTTTTGCAGATATTTTTTAAATCAGTTGTCTTAAATTTATCGTCAATTGAGATGTCTGTACATGTGCAACTTCTTTAATTACATTTACGATTCAAGCCCTACAAGTGGGGTGAATGTATTTATGCACAGCGACAGCGAAAGGCTTATTCTTTCAAGCCCCACAAGTGGGGAAAATGCTTTTTTCTCAAATCTCTCTTTCAAATCTTCGCTTTCAAGCCCCACGGATGGGGCAAATTAAGAAAGACAAGCAATTTAAGTCAAGTGAGTGCTTTCAAGCCCCACGGATGGGGCAAATAATTTTTTCTTGAAAATGCTTTCCTAATCCTTTCTTTCAAGCCCCACGGATGGGGCAAATTACATATTAGCTATCATTGCTGGTCGTGGTTTTCTTTCAAGCCCCACGGATGGGGCAAATAACAAAAAACAAGAAAAACAACTTCTAATTAATCTTTCAAGCCCCACGGATGGGGCAAATACAATGAATGACATTGTTAAAATTGCAGAAAAACTTTCAAGCCCCACGGATGGGGCAAATAAATCAAACTTATGACTATGATAAAAGTTTAACCTTTCAAGCCCCACGGATGGGGCAAATTTGTTATGACTGGAGTTTTTAACCCGTAAAAAACTTTCAAGCCCCACGGATGGGGCAAATGGTTTATCAAGACTCTTTTGACCAGGCAATGATCTTTCAAGCCCCACGGATGGGGCAAATATGTTATTGACACATGGTGACCAATTTAAAGGTCTTTCAAGCCCCACGGATGGGGCAAATCCTAAATTGTTAAGAAATACACCAGCTTCAGGTCTTTCAAGCCCCACGGATGGGGCAAATGGACACTTTCACCAATTTACATCAATTGCTAACCTTTCAAGCCCCACGGATGGGGCAAATTTTTTATAACTGTCATATAAAAATAATAACAAACTTTCAAGCCCCACGGATGGGGCAAATAAAGACGGTCAAACAGGCTTAAAAGGTGATGTACTTTCAAGCCCCACGGATGGGGCAAATTTATTAATAGCAAAAGCGACAACATTTATATTACTTTCAAGCCCCACGGATGGGGCAAATTTATTAACAACAGGTTCTGATAATGTAGCTGTTCTTTCAAGCCCCACGGATGGGGCAAATGTTATTTATAACAATGACGATGCAGCTTCTATTCTTTCAAGCCCCACGGATGGGGCAAATATAACAGGAAATGTTATTAATCTTGAAAGTAAACTTTCAAGCCCCACGGATGGGGCAAATCTTGTATTTGTTTTTTCCAAGAAGTTTTCTCATCTTTCAAGCCCCACGGATGGGGCAAATGGGTTACCAGAGCCTCAACCAGTCAAGAAAAGACTTTCAAGCCCCACGGATGGGGCAAATTCTACAGGTTCTGCATTACAAACAAGCGATGAACTTTCAAGCCCCACGGATGGGGCAAATAAGCATAGCTAAATGGACTTGGAAAAACTATGTCTTTCAAGCCCCACGGATGGGGCAAATTCAGTTACTTTTGAAGCTGAAATGGCCGCTAAACTTTCAAGCCCCACGGATGGGGCAAATAAGAAAATAAATAAACTAAATCCTTTAAAATCAATAACTTAGCTTATTTATTATATTTTACCCTTAATTTTAAATAAATTTGTAACTTATTGATTCTAAAGAACTTTTAAAATAGTTTAAAATTAAGGGGTGTTATTAATAATTAGTTTATTAGATATTAAGTCTAAGTCAATTAATGATTTAGATGTTGTAAATTCTTCAAGATGAGTTTTTATAGAGCCTATTTGAATACACTTAAAACCTCTAAATCCAATATTTTTTGATTCAAAAAATATCTGTATTGATGTACCCTTAGTGACACTTATTTTTAGATTCTTACATAATTCTATCAATACTCTTTTAGGGATATCTCCTAACGAAATTCTATTAGAGATTGGCTGTAATACACTTGCAATAATTCTTTTAGAGCGACGAAAAGCTTTCTTTTTAGATGAATTTATTATTATTATTATCATTTATAATTCTGAAACCTTTAATAAATCTAATAAATTATCTTCTTCACTTGCTAAACTTAAACAAATATTTAAGAGAAGTTTTAAATTTTCCTGATTATTTTCTTTTAGCTTATTTGCAAAATTATGCATTAATTTTGTAGTTTTAACTTCTTCTGAATTAAATGCCAAATCAAAAATTATTTTAGTCTTCATTAAATCTGCCAAATCAAAGGCTAATCCCCCTCTACGAGTTTCTCCATGTAAAATGGCTATTGATGGTGATAAATGAACGGCATAACAAATGGCAGTTACTAATGAATACAATGCATTATTCAGTATATTAAGACGTTCATTAATATAGTCAGTGTGGTCAGAATTAGTGTTACGAGTAAATTCCACTTTATATTTTATTGCAAATTCCCTATAAATAGATTTTGCCCATCTCGCTTCATAAAGTAAAATTTCATTGATATTCGTAAGTGCTTGAATTTGATGATAATTTTCTTTTGTTAATCTTTTTAATAAATGAAATCTATAAATTAATAAAGACTTTCCATAAGCTAGTCTATTTTTTTCTATTTTTGTAATTTGATTTATTAACGATACTGGATTTGGATATCTTCCAGACATCCAGATAGTATGTATATTAGAGCCACCTTTCGCAAAAGATAACTGCAAATCATTTTGTGCACAAAAGATTGCAGCTTCTTGTGTAATTGATGTTCCAGCACCCAACATTAAAAACATAAGACTGGAAGGAGCAATTATTTGCATACCTTCCTTGCCACGCATTGCTGTCAAAAAGCCATCCTTCATCATAATTCTAGCCTTTTCAATATATTGAAAAGGTTCTTTTTCACTAAGTAAAAAATCGTATGGTCTTTTACTCATGTTTTATATATATATTGCCAAAACCATAGCTTCTTTTTTTCCCAATAGATGTAAACTCCAATGAATTAACAGTATTTGCATTTTTGATAAAACCTTGAATTTCAAATGAAAATACGTTGTGAAGAGAAAGTTTTTTCTGATTAGACTTACTATAAACTGAATGTTTGGATTCAAAATTTTTGTATGATAGCATTTCAAACCTAAATGATCTGTCTCCAGTTTGAGTTCTTAAATCTATTCCTAATTTCTTCTCAAGGTAATCAAGAGTAGCTTGTTTTTCTCCTTTTAAAATTTCTCCATTTGGCATAATAGGAGACTTATGCTTTCTTATAAGAACACCTTTCTGATTGTGAACAGTTTCTGGATTACTTAAATTTTTAGCATAAGAAATAACTCCTTTAGCTGTTACGAATTGCCCTTCATTAAAGCTACTTTTAATTTCATAAGGAGTGTCTGAAGCTAAAATAGTTATTAACTTTTTTCCTTGATGATTAAATTCTATAGACTTAGGTAAATCGTTAACTATGTTAATATCTTCGTCATTAACAATTATGGTAATCACTCTATCTTGAAAAAATACCCTATACTCTGGTTGTTTAGAGTGTGAATTTAAACTTAACTTAGACAAAGCTCCATCACTAATTTTTGAAAATAGTGCATGGCATGTAAAGTAATCAACTGAAGCTGTGCAAACATATTTAATTTCTCTAATCATAAAGCCTCCAACACGATATCGCTGACATAAGCTAAACCTTTTTTACCTAGGTGAAAAGTATTTACACCAGCGGCTTCAATTCTTTTATAAAAATTGACCTCTTCTTCCAAAGATAAATCTAAAGAAATAGTAAGCTCTCCACATTCTTTTGTAACTCCAAGTTTTACACCAGTATTGAATTCTTTAAGATCATCTTGTACGAATAAATCTTTTCTAACCTCAACAAAATAAGGCATACTCCATGACATTTTTTTATCTGTGACAAAATTGCTATAAAAATCTTTAATTGTAATATTTCCAGATTTTGGAGCTAAGCCTTTAATTGAACTTTTTACAGTATTTAACATAGTTTCAAATTCTTTTTCGTAAAGTCCATGTTTGCGTAAAAATGCTAATTTTTTAGCAAATAAAAAACCACCAATATTGAATATTTCACTTACTTCTAGTTTTTTTCTCTCTATGGTAATACTAGCTGGTTTAAAACTAGGTTTATCAATATTAGAATTAATGTATTCTTCAAGAATAGCTACTTTAGAGATTTCACCAAAAAATACACGTTCACCTATTTCCTTTAGTACATTTTTATCTTCAAAAAAACAAAATCCTTTAATTATATCGGATTGAATGTTTTCAAATAAAGCATGTCTTATAACAAATGTATTAGCTTGAATATCTGTGTTGTATTTTGTATGAAATAAAGATTTATCATCATTTTTCATGCCATTTAAAATTGTTATTAGCTCTTCTTGATTTTTAATATCAAATACACTGAGTAAAGTTTCAGATAAAGAGTTTTTCGTAAGCAAAAAATGATTTGACTTTTCTTCAGGTATAACACCACCAGCATTATTTTGAACTTCTTTCAAAGGAGTATGTAATAAAATAACTTCATTTTGAAATGCAGTATTTTTATTTTCAAATTTTATCTTATTTTTAATTGCTAAAACTGGATGAGTATCATTGAGTGAGTCTAGCCGCCTGACTTCACCAGTAAGCCTACATAAAATGCCAAGAACAGTGTTTTGTGTAATGTCAGCATATTGATAATTTGGATAATACTCATTTAATTTTTTTATGTTTTGTAAAAAATTATTTTCTTTATTAAACAAATTTTTAGCATTTCTGTTTACATTATCTGTAATAACAGCCATTCCAGTTAATATGTTTTCTCCATCTTTAACTGTAGAAAGAGAGTATTTACTCTCATATGATATTTTTATTAACATATGTAATACCTCTTATTCGCTTGCATCACCAGAAGACTCTACTGCAACGACAGGTTTAGCTGTTTTAGCAGCTTTTTTAGCTTTCTGTCCATCTTTAGCAGATTTTATAGAATCCATTTTTGCAACAAATTCTTTTTCAGTCATTTCTTTAGGTGCATAGTAAATTGCAAATTGTTTATTATCTTGAGAGATTGCCTGTAAATCTCTTTTTATTCTCATAGCTTGTCCATCATTGTAATCTACAGCTAAACTAGTAACAGTTAAATAGCCTTTTGATTGTTTAATAAATAGATTTTCAATTCGCTCTAAAATTTCTTTGACAACTAATTCAATAGCGTCATTATTCATTAAAAGACCAGCTTCGCCATCATTAGTAATTCCGCCAACTCTAACATAGTTTTTATTAAATACTACAGCAGGTTTTTTATCTGTCCCGATGGATAAAGTTTCTAAAAAATTATTCATATCTTTTTCAACTTCAAGACCTTGTGCAAGAGAAATAATGTCGGAGTAAGAGCTTCTGTTAAAACTATCTTCTAAAACTATGAATTGTAAATCTTCAACAGAAATAGAGCCAAATGCTTCATATTTGGTAGAATCAACATTGGATTTTGAAAAAATAGAAGTCTCGTTTCGCTCACCACCATTTGCAAATTGTTCATATCTTAAAATGTTAGTTGAATCAACAAAATCTTCTAAAAGCAATGCAGACTTTCTTTTTAGAGAAAGTTTAGTAATCTTATCTGCGATAACATAGCCTCTAACTAATCCTAATATGGAACAAATAACTCTTCCCACATTTTGAGAGTCAACACTTTTTAAGTTTGCGCTTTCATTTTTAAATAGTGCACTTCTAATACAGTTCTGACTTACAAAAAGTTTCGCCTTTTCAAGCTCTGCTGAACGAAGGCTTTTTAATCGCATGGGATCAACACCTCGCATTTTAGGAAGAGCATGATTATTCACAGTCTGTCCAGCAGATTCGCTATAAAGACTAAAGCTACCATTCCAGTTAACGACACCCTCTCCTTCGGCTACTACTTTAAAGTCTACAGATTTTACTCCAGTTAATTTTGTCATTTTTTATCCTTTCATTAATTAAATTGACATTGCATATAAACCCACTTTTACACTTCCTTTAGTCACATAAAATAAGCCACTCTTATTTTTATTGATGTAATCAGGAACATCACTTGTATAACTCAACAAAAGTGGAGATGTTGAGTTTTTTGCTTCAATTTTAATTTTAAAATTATTCATTGTTGCATATTTTTTACTACTCTCATAAGTTGCATCAGCAAACCTATTAATTCTTAAATTTCTTAGAAACGAAATTTGATTATTAAACAAAATATCTTTACCAATCAAGTCTTGCTCAGAAAGGCTTAATAAATTTTCTGATTTGACTTGTTCACTTGGAATATAAAGCCAATCGCCAATACTTTTAGTATAAATGTCATATACGACAGGTAAAACATAAATACTGGCTCCCCTCATTGATTTAGATGAGAGTTTTTTAATCTTGTTTTGTTTAAATGGTTTCCAAAATTCAATAGGTGTAAAGTCATTATTTGAAAATACTTTCAAGCTGTCACTAATGATTTTTTCAAAATCATCTGTATATGCTTGCTTTGTACCTGCTAAAGAGTGAAACTCTTTATATTGAGAATAAATATCACTTAAGGTTAAATTGCAACTCAAGCTCGCCCCTATAAAGTTTTTTATTTTAAAATAATCCAACCATGCTAATGTTTGATTTTTGGCTGCAATTTTTTCTAAAAATTTTAATTCAGAATTATTAACGGTTTGTCCAATCATTGTTTTATCACTCAATACAGTAATAACATGAGCTGTATTAGTTTTTGAAGCAAATCTATTGGCTCTGCCTATCCTTTGACACCAATTTTCAGCGGAACACACTTGAGTAAGCAAATTCATTGTTGAGATATTTAAACTGGCTTGAACTATAGGACCAGACCTTAAAACTTTACTAGTTGCAGGATGTTCTTTGTTCCAGTTTTTAATAATATCTGAATAAATATTTCTTCTATCAAAAGGAGTAAACTTACTATGAAAATTAATAACATCTTCACCTGAAACGGAAATAGTTGAAGATTGTGAAGCTTTAGCCGTATTAAATATAACAATAGTTCCAGGCTGTTGCTTATCAAATAAAACAGAATTAGATAACTGGTTTTTATCTTGTGAATTAATTTTGTATTGGGAAAAAGAAAATTGATAAGACTCTTTATTGAATGTATCAATATATTCTACAGTTCTAGACACATTTAAGCCCAAAATAGACTCAATAAAAAAATAGTTTGGAGTAGCAGAAACAAGCAACGTTTTACTATCGTTTAACATTGATTTAAGTCTAATAAATAATTTGAAAAGAATTACAATACCAGGAATATTAAAGAATTCATGAAATTCATCAAAAATAACATAAGAGTCTAAAAATTGTAATAACATATCAATTTTTTTATGTGAAAGCATAACAGACACAAGCTGATCAATCGTTGTAATGGTAATATCACTTTCACCCCAAGTATTCATATCTTCTTCTGTTTGCAGTTCTTTACCATTCCAAAAATTTTTTTCATCTCCAGTCAAAAGTTCAATTTTAGCATGAGGAATATAGTCTTTTCTCAACTCATTAAAAAGAGATGAGCAAATCATTTTTCTGGGAGTAATAATAAAAAGCTTTTTATTGTCTCCTAAAGCTGTCTTATTGCGATACCATTCTAAAAAAATTTTAGTTTTGCCACATCCAGCAGGACCAAATAAAGTTGAAACTTCATTTTTGAGTGCTAGTTTTTTGGCAGTTTTGCTTTGTGCGTTGTCTCTTTCTCTATTTTGTGGGTTAGCCTCATTCTTTACAATAAAATTATCAAGCATATTGCTTATATTATTAGAAAGCGAATTCTCTTCAGGTAAAATGTTTTGATTGCAAAGATAATCCCAATCATTATTTTCTACGAATTCTGTTAATTGTGATGCACTTAACGATGAGATAATTCTATCTGCGGATACAACCAAACTTCTCACTAATAGGTTCTTAATTTCATTCAAATCTTTTTGTAAACGTTTATCAATGCCATAGTTTTGAGCATTAATGTTGTTGAACAAAAATTGAGGTGGAATAGTGTTACCATTTAAATTTAATTCATCAACTAACATCTTGATGCTATTAAATTTATTTTCCATACCATTAAAATTATTTGGTAGTAATGATATCTCTGTAAAAAAAGTATGGCAAAAAGACTGAATATTATCTTCAGAAAAAGCAAGCTCTAAAGTTGTACTATTAGTCCATTCAGGTAAATCCCTGCCTTTTTTTGCTCTTTTTACTTTAGCATGATGATAGTAAATAGCATATTGTGCAGCATCATCGTTTCTTAAAAAATGTAATGCTAATGCCCAAGAAATTTCGTTATGACGGGGATAATTAATAAAAGAAAAGGGATTATCTTCTTTTTTTTCAAGGAAATGAACACCATCTAAAGCAGGCTCTTTAGCATCAGTGACTTCTTTTTGCTCTAAAAATTTTTGGAAATTGGGATCTACTTTTCCGATATCATGAAAGAGTCCAGCGAAAAAGATAGTTTCTTTTATTTTTTCAATATTTTCAAAAGTCTTCTTAAGAGGGCTTGATGCTTCCATCTTAAATTTTAGAAATAGTTTTAGTGCAACATTTGCTACACCTATTGAGTGCATAGCAAGTGTTTGTTTTTTAGAATTGGCAAACAAAATTAAATCCTTAATAATTTTAGGAGTATATATTAAAAATAATAATCACACAATGATCTATTAGTGCTGTTCAGCTAACTTTAAAAAATTGACTAATAAAGTTGTTAATTATAATTTTTAGTAAAAAAATATTTATTCTTTATCATTTAGACTACTTCCTAATTGAGGCAACAATTGCTTTTCTATTATTAAATCATGAGTACAATCACTATCCATGCTAAAACTAAATTATCTGTTATATACTACCATTAGGGTAAATAATAATAATAATTTTCCTTATCGAAATATATCTTGTTTATAAACTACCCGTGGGGTAGATAATTGAATATGCATTATCACTACTAAAAAATAGTTTTTATAAACTACCCGTAGGGTAGATAATAGGCAAAATTATCAAAAAACTATTTAACTTCAAGGATTTACAGATTTTTTTGATAGAATACATACTTTTTGTATTTAAACTCATAAAGAGCTGTTACAAAATAAGCTGTGCAATTCAAAGTGTTTAATCAAGAGCGATGTATACTTCTAATTGCACAGCTTATTTTTCCTAATTTTTTATGAAAGTATGTATTTTTTATGTAATAAATTATTCAGTCAATTTTAATTTTTTTATAATTAAACCCTAATAAAGGATGATAAGAAGTATTTCCTTCTATCGCCTTATCTTTATAATATACATCTAAATCATAGTTACAAAGCATAAATATTTTAAAATCTGTTAATTTAGAAATACTCTCTTCGTGTTGTAGTTAAAACTATCTCTTTTTATTAATTGATTATTATCTAAACTTAGATAGTTTTCAAAATCAAAAAGATAAGACTTGTAATTTTTTTTATTGATATCAAATGTAATCATCAGTAAGCAAATCTCCATATTATGGGGCGATTATATAGAAAATTTATTTTAAAAGCAATTAAAAAAATTCTCCATAGCTTAAAACTACA
>JACMQJ010000037.1 GCA_014377055.1 Candidatus Sericytochromatia bacterium | reverse complement strand
TATTTATTAATCTCGTTACATAGATCTTTGATAGATATGCCACCGCCATCAACAGGTATTCCAGATATATTTTTACCTTTGATTGAAGCATTAAAAAAGCTAATTCGGTTATTTGCAGACGAGTTATCACTAGCTACAGGATTAACAGATCCAAAACCTACAGCTATCAATCTTTTGCAATCAACACCATTACCTACCAACCACCTAGCAACAGCAATAGCTCTTTGAGATGATAGATCTTGGTTTTTTATATCATCATTTTCAGAGCTAACGTGGGCTTCAATACGCATTAGCGAAATATTTTTTTTCTTATTTAAATAATCTCTAATTAATGTTAGAGAGCTATAACTATTGGATGATATAATACTGCCATTAGTATTAAAATTTATAATATAAGGCGTAATTAGCTCATTACCATTCATTGTTATTTTATTATTTTTTATAGGTTGCTTTTTTGGAGCAGGTTTATAAAACACTGATGGTTTACTGTTCGGATTAGAACTAGATACCGAATTTATATTTATTGTTGAATTGCTTTGACCCATTACGGATATAGAAGAACAAAAAACTAAGCTAATTGATAAGAATAACGTATTTACTTTCATTTTATTTACCCAATAAAAAAGCTAAAAATAATGTTGATAATAGAATGCTAAATTTTTGGAATCCAGATAACCTTACCTGTAGAATCAATGTAAGCATTTTGCAAAACATTTTCTGAATTCATTACTATGACTCTTGCAAGACCTTTAGAAAAATCCTCTGCAGAATCAAATTGTGGAGTAATAATTATTTTTCCTGTTTTATTAATATAGCCCCACTTATTATTTATTTTTACGGGAGCAAGACCCGCATTAAATCTTTTTGCTTCAGCAAACTTAGGAGTGATAACATATTTACCATCCTTATTGATATATCCCCATAGACCAGAGCTAATTTGTACAGGTGCTAAACCATCATCAAAGTTTTCTGCCATTGTAAATGTGGAATCAATTTTGAGATTACCTAATTTATCAATAAAACCATATTTACCATTACCTGTAATTACATAAGCCATACCATTAACAAATGAACCTGGTTCTTTACTAAAAGTTGGTTGTATAATCATTTCACCCTGTCTATTAATATATCCCCATTTGTCATCAACTCTAACAGCAGCAAACCCTTCTGAAAATGGTCTGGCTGTATTATATTGAGGAGAAATAACATATTCACCTTTTTTATTGATATATCCATATAGCTTGCTAGTTTTTGCAGCTGCAACTCCATCAGAAAATCTATCAGCATCTTTAAATTCAAGAGCTATTACATAACCATTTTTGTTATCAATATACCCCCATAAATCGTTATTCTTTACAGGGGCTAATCCATCAGAAAAGCCTTTTGCTGCTTGAAATTGTGGCATATAGGCAATGCTACCATTATTATCAATATATCCCCATTGACCATCTTTTTGGACTGGATATAACATTATTGGTACTTTTCTAGTCCCATAATCAGGCAAATTTATTTTATTCAAATTAGAAATAATTGTGTTTTGAGTGACGTCATTTGTTGAATTATTATTATCATCTGCAAACACAGGTAATGTAAGAAAAGAAACAGACACTAATGATACTAAAAGTTTTTTCATATTTTATTCTTCCTAGATTATTAAATTAGATATTTGCTTATACATCTATTATTTATTATTGTAACACTTACTATTAACTTTTGTAAACAAGATGGCAATTAAAAATATTTGAAACTAAACTGAGTTAACAAATGCAAACATTTATAGTAAAATTAAAATTTAGTTATTTTGTATTTAATAAAGCCAACAATAAATGTACTTTCAGAATATAATTTTAGAATTAGATAAATACTGGTCAGAACAAGGCTGTATTATACAGCATCCTTATGATATAGAAAAAGGAGCTGGTACAATGAATCCAGCCACATTTTTACGAGTATTAGGACCAGAACCGTGGAAAGTAGCTTACCTTGAACCATCAAGAAGACCCACAGATGGTCGTTATGGTGAGAATCCAAATAGATTACAACATTATTTTCAATATCAAGTAATTATCAAGCCATCTCCTCTTAATATCCAAGAATTGTATTTGGATAGCTTAAAAAGACTTGGTATAGACCCACTACAACATGATATAAGATTTGTTGAAGATAATTGGGAATCGCCAACACTTGGAGCTTGGGGGGTTGGTTGGGAAGTATGGCTTGATGGTATGGAAGTAACACAATTTACTTACTTTCAACAAGCTGGTGGCTGTGATTGTAAGCCTGTATCTGTCGAAATAACTTATGGGCTTGAGCGTTTATCAATGTATATACAAAATAAGAATACTGTCTATGATATAGATTGGAATAAAGATGTAACTTATGGCGATCTTTATCTTCAAAGTGAAATAGAACATAGTAAATATAATTTTGAATATTCTAATGTCGAAATGCTACATTCATTATTTGATCAATATGAAGAAGAAGCTACATCTTTATCATCTACAGGGTTAGTTTTACCTGCTTATGATTATATTTTAAAATGCTCACACACATTTAATTTACTTGATGCCAGAGGAGTTATTAGTGTCTCTGAGAGAACAAGCTATATCAAGAGAATAAGCCTACTTGCTCGTATGATTGCTAAATCTTATTTAAAGCAGAGAGAAGACTTAGGTTATCCGTTACTTAAAGAAAAAAAAGCTTTGGTAATTTAAATCCTATAAGTATTGAAATGTTTCTAAAAAATTAATATACTCATAACTAAATCAGTGATAGTTAAAAAGTTTCATGTTACAAAGGGGTAAGGAATGTCACAGGCAAGAGCAAAACTAATTTTAGTAAAAGATAATCTACAAATTAAAGAGTTTATGATAAATTCTGATATTACTAATATAGGTCGCTGGGATGCTGATAGTGGTGCATTTCCCGACATAGATTTGGCTAATGATGATGTTGATTCCAAAATATCACGTAAACACGCAAAAATAATTTCAAAAAATGGACAGTTTTTTCTTGAAGATTATGGCAGTCTTAATGGAAGCTATATAAATAGAGGTAAAAGACTAAGAGCTGGTGATCCTGAGCCAATAAAAGATGGTGATGAATTACTTTTTGGCAAAACTTTTTTTAAATTTGCTATAGTTGATAATAATTGAAGTTTTGACCTATAACTTTTTAATTATTATCTTTCCTAAAATTAATTATTAATTCAATCTTGTTATAATTAAGACAGTTATTATAAATAGAATTATTAAATGAAAACATTATTTAAAAAGACACTAATTTTATTAAGCTCTACTTTAATTTTAAATATTTTAGCTATTGATGCTAAAGCTGATAATAATTATTTGACGGTTAGTTTTAAATCTGATACTAGTGAAAAATATGTTAAGATGCTAAATTTACTAACTAATACATCTATTAAGCAAAAAATAGATAAAGAAACGTATAAAATAAATGTTATTGATACTAATGCTAGTTTAAACTTTTTTTATACTATACCAGAGGTTCTTATTATTAATAAAGATAATAAACTCCAAAACAAAAAATCAGGCGATATAGTGGAAGGTCAAGTTATTGTAAGATTTAAAAGCAATGTAACTAAAGAAGAAATTCAAAAATTAGATACAAAACTAAGAACTAATTCAAAGCTAATATCTTTAGCACTTAATTTATATATAACAAAATTACCTAATGAAATGAAAGTTACAGATGCGATTGAATTATTTAAACAAACCAAAATGATTGAGTATGCTGAACCTGACAGAGTAATGAAAATACAAAAAAATGGCTTTGGTATCAAGAATATTAAAGAGCAAAGAAATATTTCAATTGTTTTTAGAAAGCAAAATGAAAATATTGCTCAGAGTTTGTTCAGTATAATTTATGATAATAGGCTTATTAAGTTAAATAAAACATATTTACTAAGTATTGATGATAATATTGATGCCAACTATTTAATCAAAGCTTTAAAGTTTTCTCCTTATATTGCTGAAGCAAAATTATTTTTAGGAAACAAATAATGAAAAAAGAACTTTTATCTACTTTAATAATATCTTTAATAGTTACAATATCAGGATGTTCTACCAATAACTTTAATTCGCCACCAGATAATATTAAAAATAATGTTATTAAAGAAAATGTTGAAAGCTCATTAGCAAAAACGTTAGTTATTAGATTTAATTCTAACGTAAATCAGCAACAAATTAATAAATTAAATAGTGACATAGGTATTAATTCATTTAATACAATTTCTAATGAATTAAAAATAGTTAAAATACAAACAAAAAGTCAAACTGAATTAAATATTATCAAGCAAAAATATATTGCTAGTGATTTAGTTAAATATGCTGAGCAAGATGCTAAATTAAGTCTTTTTCCTTATACTATTGTGGCAAATAGTCAAGCCAACTTTTCAGTTAAAGCAGATGGAGCTAGACCTAATGATTCATTTTATGGTTTACAATGGAATGCTCAATCAATTGATGCGGATAAGGCTTGGACTATTACAACAGGTGACCCGAAAATTGTTGTAGCTGTTATTGATTCAGGAGTTGATCCAGATCATCCTGATTTGATAAATAACTTATTACCATTAATTGATATGCTTGATGACTCTGGTCAACCAGATACTTATGTTAATGCAGGTATCAATGTGGATTATGCAGGAAGAGATGGGAATGGTCATGGTACACATGTTACAGGTATTCTAGCTGCATCAATCAATAATGGTAAAGGTATTGCTGGTATTGCTGGTAATGTCAAAATATTACCAATTAAAGCGGCTGATCATGAAGGAAATACATCTGCTTCAATTATCGCTAAATCTATTTTAAAAGCAATTGAAAAAGGTGTCAGAGTTATTAATTTAAGTATTGGCGGACCACCGTCAGAAGGAACGCAAGCTTTACAGGATGCTGTTGATTTGGCTATTAGTAAAGGAATAGTTTTTGTATCTGCTACAGGAAATGAAAGTAATCGCTCAGCCAGTTTTATAGAAAAAGTAACTGTTCCAGCCGCATATCCAGGTGTAATATCTGTAGCAGCTACAACCGTTTATGATAAAGTGGCTAATTATTCTAATGGTGGAACAGAAGTTGAAATATCTGCTCCAGGTGGGGGGGGTAAATCAAGCGAAGGCGAAAAAATATATTCTACTTGGCCAACTTACAAAACATTTGAAGGTTATAGAGCAAATATTAGTGGCCCTTATACAACGTTATCAGGCACATCAATGTCATGTCCTCATGTTTCAGCAGTTGCCGCTTTGATTTTATCAAGAGAACCAAATTTAACAGGTCAGCAGGTGAGAGTTAGATTATTATCAACAACAACAAATATTGATGGTGCTAATTATGACCAAGATACAGGCTATGGTAAGCTTAATGCTTATAATGCTTTGGTTAATAATACAAATGATAAAAAAATCAGAAATTAATTTTGCTTGAGAATAAAAAAATGAAAAATATAAAAAATTTAATACCAATAATACCTTTTTTATTTATAATTGCCTGCCAGCCAGATAATGCTATTATCCCATCTGTAAATCCTTCAGCAAGTTCTTCTACAGCTATATCGGATGATAAAAAAAATGGAGTTTTAGTTGTTGAAGTTGTAGATGGACTTACTCAAAAAGCTGTTATTAATGCTACAGCAAAAATAGTCGTAGCAGGTAATACTGTTACAAAGCAAACTGACACAAGTGGTAAAGCAAGTTTTGAAGGCTTAACTGAAGGAAGTAACTACAATGTACAGGTTTCATCTGAGGGTTATCAAATAAATTCACAATCAACAGCTTCTTCAAAATTAGTTATTAAGGCTCAGTCACCTGCTGTATTAACTATCAAATTATACAAAAATATTGGTAGTTTTACAGGTAGAGTTATTTCAAATACAGGTCTACAAGTAGATTCAGCTGTGGTTAGTGTAGGAGATAATTCAGGTATAACTGATTCTACAGGTCATTTTAAAGTAAATATTAGTAATCTAACCAGTCAAAATGTAACTGTTGCCAAGATGGGCTTTAAATTAACAGATTATGGATCTGTAGACTTTTCAAAACAAGCAAATATTACCACAGGTGATATAAAGTTAAGCCCAACAAATACTCCGTATAAAGTAATGTTCGATACTAGCAAATCCCCTTTTGGTGATGTACAAGGAGATAAAACAAGTATTAGTAATCTATCAACATTAAATAATACCTTGTCTAGTCTTAAGTTTATGACTACATTTGAGGATTTTACCAAAAAAAGTAGCTTGGATGATATTGATATTATCGTCTTACCAAGCCCTTCCATTGATTACTCATCTGTAGAAGTTGAACAATTAACTAACTTTGTTAAATCAGGTAAAAAACTTATTATATTAGGTGAATGGGGTGGATATGGTGGTTTTAAAAGTGATTCAATTAATAAATTATTAAAAGCGTCTAATCTTAGAATAAACCCTGATGTTGTTAAAGATGGATCTGACTCAAATAATGAGGATATTATTTCAACAAAAATAAATCAACACTTTTTGACTAAAGGGGTAAGTCGATTATCTTTTTTTAGTACAGCTAGTGTTGAAGTTGTTGAAGGTGGAATCAAAAGTGTTGATAACACTGTTAGTCAACTATTAGCTTATAGTAATAATAGCAGTTTTAGAATTCAAGCTTACAATGCAGGTCAATTTGGTTTAGTTGGAGTTTCAACAATCGGTGCTGGAAAAGTTGTTGCAATAGGTGATTCATCTATTTTCTTAGATATTGATTCAGTAGGAGATGGTAAATATAATATCAATAGAGATAATAATCTTAAATTAGCAACTAATATGTTTAATTGGTAATGAAAGAAACTCATCCTCAACCCTTCTACTTCTAATCCCTCTAGCTCCTAACCCTCCTTTGCAAAGGAGTGGACAAGATAAAGTGGGGCTAAGAAAAGGAGGGGACTAAAAGAAAATAAGGAGTCTAAATAAATAGCCAATGAAATATATTAAAACATGTGCAATAGTTATACCATGCCGAAATGAAGAAAAATATATAGCAAAATGCCTAGAATCAATCATCAATAATGATTATCCAAAAGATAAGTTGGAAGTTTTTGTTTGTGATGGTATGAGTAACGACCAAACTCAAAGTATTGTTGATGAGTTTACCAAAAAATATTCCTTTATAAAGCTGTTATTAAATAAAAATAAAACAACTCCTCATGCTTTGAACTTAGGTATTACCAACACTTTAGCCGATGTAATTATTATACTTGGAGCTCATGCTGAAATATATCCTGATTATGTAAGTCAAAGTATTGATAAAATGTCTATATCACAAGATATGGGTTGTGTTGGTGGTATTTTATATAATACACCTGAAAACAAAAAATCAGCTATTGTCAGCAAAGCAATGTCTTCTGGTTTTGGTGTTGGTAATGCACATTTTAGAACAGGCAATAAAGAAGGATATGTTGATACGGTAGCTTTTGGAGCATATAAAAAAGAAGTATTTGAAAGTATCGGACTTTTTGATATTAATCTAGCTAGAAATCAAGATGATGAGTTTAATTATCGTTTATTAAAAAATGGTTTTAAAATATATCTCTCAAAAGATATAAAAGCAAAATATTATGTTCGTTCATCATTTAAAAATTTATTTAAGCAATATTTTCAATATGGTTATTGGAAAGTTTATGTTAACAAAAAACATGCTGCCATAACGACTGTTAGACAGTTAGTTCCATTATTTTTTGTTTTAATGCTAATCAGTGGTGGTATAGGCTCAGTATTATCTTTGTTTATTTTAAAAGCTTTTATTAGTATTTTGTCATTTTATTTTATTTTATCCTTTATTAGTGCTTTTAAACAATCAAAGAATATAGTCGAAATATCATTAATTATGTATACATTTTTATTACTACATACCAGTTACGGCTTGGGATACTTACAAGGAATTATTCATTTTTTTATTCTAAGAAAAAATTCAAATGAAAATTATATTTCGTTGAGTAGGTAATGATTGAACATGGAATATTTTTCACTTTTTTTGTGTTGATAGTATCAAGTATATCCAATAACCGATCATAACTGCCAAGTCTTTTTTATTAAGTTATATTAATATTGATTCAAAGGTGAAAAAACAAGGTAATTACTCGACTATATTGTAAGATTATTTTTTATGGTATGAGAAAATATCTAAGATAACATGAAAAATATGTTGTTTATGCCTATAGATGTTCACTAATTATTCGCACATTTAAGTGGTTCAGGGTTAGCTAAGAAATTTAATTTGATGGTAAAGAACTTAGCAAAAACATTAAAGTGTAGAAAAAGAATATTTTTTGTT
>JACMQJ010000224.1 GCA_014377055.1 Candidatus Sericytochromatia bacterium | reverse complement strand
TTGATGAAGTCGTTACCTGCACTCAGCAATGAGTTAGATCTAAGCTATTTATTTAGCGAGGATAGTTTGCCGGTAATTGACACCCAATAGTATGGGTTTGCAATACCAGCAAGGCTTTATTGCCTGTGGCGGATACTATAATCACCGAAACCAGAACTATCTGGCATTCTAATAAACTCATAATGAACAATTGGATTTAAAGGGTCAATATGAAAAGGCTCTGGAACGACTGCACTTAGCTTGTCAGGATCAGTTAAATAGCTAATGATAAAATATTCTCTATTTTTAAACCTATACGGTCTTTTCGGATATGCTGGGTTATGATATGGCATTGCAAATGCATTTTTTTTTATTTCTTTAATATTCATATATTTTTTTTAAATTAATTCCAGAGCAACATAATTTTTTCACCTTCTTAAATTAAGATTTTTAGTTAATATTGTAAAGCAACTGCCCTAAAGGACTAGATTTTATATATAACTATGTTGCTCATACCGTGTAACTTTATTAATATCTACGGTGACTGATATGTGATTGATTAGTGTTTTCAGCTTCTTTAATAGATTTCATGCGAGCTTCTAAGTCACTGATATCTACAGATTTTGATAAGTATTTTTCAACTCTCTGTTGCTCAGTCTCAATTGTAAATATTTTTTTAAGTAATTCTAACATGTTTCCCTTTTATATTATTTGTAACATATTATAATACATTAGTGAAAATAAATGTCAATTTTTTTAATTAAATTACTCAATTTTTTAAAAGAAAAAATTTTACTTCACTTTATATTTTACCTTTTATAGATATTCAGTTTTTATGTATGAAACTTTTAAATATTTGGATAAATTAAAGAGAATACCTGATAATAAGAGATTTAATTTTTCTGACTATGATTAGCCTAATATGAGAACTACACTTATAGAAGATTCTAGTTTTTATCCTTTATTTTTTTTAAAAATCAAACTTTTATTGCTTTAGAATTATTAAAATATTCAAAGATATCTTCTCTTGATAATATTTATTATAGTGATAATGCTGAACTAATAGAAGTATTAGAAAATCATTGGAATAAAAATACTTTTCATCTGGAACTAATGTGTAATTTTTAACTTCGTTTTTTATTAAGCCAATTAATAATTTATTGCTCACTTTTGTAAAAAGTATTCATATTTTTATATTAGCATTTTTCTCAACTTTGTCCGAGTAAATAATTATTTAATTTATCTGAAAATCACTTAGGATGCTTGATTTGTTTAGCTTTTCGAGCGGAAATAACGCCAATATAAATACCATTTATTTCAACAATATATTGTCCTGGATAGACAATGGTGAAACTTTCAATGAATCCAGCACCATCTTTTTTTGCTTCTTGATATTCAAATTCAGCACTACATTTTAAAGTGACAAGTGGATGGTCACCAATTTTATTCCATTGGGTAAGAGTAACTTTCATTCGTTATTTTCCATAAAAACAGTATTTTCACCAGCCACAAAATCCCATTTTTCAGGGGTTTGATTAGCTAATTCTAGAG
>JACMQJ010000223.1 GCA_014377055.1 Candidatus Sericytochromatia bacterium | reverse complement strand
TACCGATTATTTAGGGCGGAGTACAAATTAAAAAATCTATAAAACGGCTTTAGCCGCATTAACCAATCCGTGAGCATATTCTGGATTAAAACCATCTTTACCTAAATGTGTAGCAGTAGATTCAAGTCTTTCTTTTACTTCGGCAGGTGTATAGTCAGGGTTACGACTTAGCATTAAGGCCGCAATACCAGCAACAATTGGGCATGCCATAGAAGTGCCATCAAGGTAATCATAACCCTTGCTCTTAAATTCTTCTTCTGACATAGTTGATGTATATGTTGGAAGTGTTGACATTATTTGGCTTCCAGGAGCCATTACTGACATCCAATTTCCATAGTTAGAAAAATCTGATTTACTACGATTTGCATCAACTGAGCCAACAGCTATTACTCCTGGTATTGCGGCAGGATAAGCTTTTACATTTTTCCCATCATTACCCATTGCAGCAACAACGACAACATTTTTTAGGAGGGCATAATTAACAGCTCTTTTTACTGTTTCATTTTCTGGACCACCAAGACTTAAGCTTAAAACTTTGGCACCATGATCTACTGCCCAAATAATACCAAGAGCAACATTAAAAATATCTCCACTACCTTTAGCATCAAGAGCTTTAACTGGCATTACCTTACATTTTGGAGCAGCTCCTGCTATTCCTATTTTATTGTCAGTATCAGCACCAGCAATACCAGCTGTATGAGTTCCATGTCCGTTATCGTCCATTGGTGGGGTTTTACCCTGTGTTATAACATTATATCCTGCTACCAATTTATTTTTTAGATCAGGATGGTTTAAATCTGCACCTGTGTCAACAATACCAATAATTATTTTTGGGTCACCCATAGTTATATCCCAAGCCTTGGCTAATCCAGCTAGAGCAAGACCACCTTGTTGACTTGATTTTGGGTCATTAACTGTATAATTACCTTTGTATTGATAATTTGGCTCTACAAATTCTACATTAGCATCACTTTTTAGTGCTTCTAGTTGTTGGGTTAAATCTAATGAACTTGATGAAAACTCTAAAACAGCACTACTTAATCTATTGGCAATTTTTATTACAGTGGCATTTACATTTTTGGCAAGTTCCATAATAGTTGCAGTCGATAATGTTTGCTTAAATTTTACGACATATTGACCTTTTACAGCATTACTTTGTGATTTAACAGTGTTGATAGTATCAGTTGATATCGAAATATCTCTATGAGAACATGAAGATATAGAAAATGCGATCGAAACAGTGATAAATAAATTTGTAACTTTACTAAAAATTTTGCCTGTTAACATTTTTGCCTCTAAATAATTAAATTACTGTTTCTTAACTATATGGTTGTAGTAATTTTAACATAGAAACTTGTTATACTTAAATCATTATTTACTAAAAATTAACTTTTGGATAGTTATTTTTTAATTTAAAGAACAATATGAACTAGAGTAACAAAAATAATTATTTATTTGATTATTTAAATAAATGCACTCTTATGGATATTTATGATAATCTATCTATTGCCTAGAATATCATCTATTGACAATGAGATAGGTTATAGTTAAGATTAAATTGAAAATTATTGGTAAACCATTCTAATGAAAAATTTTAATAAATTAATTTGTTTTTCTCTCTCAACAATATTATTTGCAGGTTGTGGTCAATCTACAATTGATGTTACCAACACAAAAGCATTAATCAGACAAAAAGATAATTCATTTTATAATATATATAATTGGCAAAAAAAAGCAAATTTACTCTCACAGATGGAAGATTTTGCCCTTGTTAGCTTTAATAATAAGCTTTATACGTTTGGTGGCGACAAAATAAATATATGGTTAGCTGATAACTCAGCTTATGATATTTTGACTGATAAATGGGAACAAAAAACACCTATGTCAACTAATCGATCTGGTTTGTCAGCTGGGGTAATTAATTCCAAAATATACGTTACAGGTGGTTTTGATGGCGTAAAAAAAACATGGTTAGGAACACTTGAAGTTTATGATCCTATTAATGATAAATGGGAAATAAAATCGTCCATGACAAATCCTAGATCTGGTTTAGGTATAGGAGTTATTAATAATAAATTATATGCTGTTGGTGGTGATGTTGCTAGTAAAAACTGGACTGATAAATTAGAGGTCTATAATCCAGATAACGACACTTGGCAAAGCCTCCCATCTATGACTATACCGAGAGCAAGAATCAGCACAGCTGTTAACAATAATCAATTATACGTTTTTGGTG
This sequence comes from Candidatus Sericytochromatia bacterium, assembly GCA_014377055.1. Taxonomy (GTDB): domain Bacteria; phylum Cyanobacteriota; class Sericytochromatia; order UBA7694; family JACMQJ01; genus JACMQJ01. Next base: position 3,205 of record JACMQJ010000223.1, on the reverse strand, counting down.
GTGAAAATCAGGATGGAGTTTTAAAAGATGTTGAAGAATATATCCCAAAGCTAAATATTTGGCGAAAAAGAGCCGATATGCCTACAGCCAGGAGTCATGCCGCAATTGCCGTCTATAAAAGTAATATTATGCTGATAGGTGGTAGAGATGCTGATAATAAAGCCTTAGACACAATAGATATTTATAATATTGATACAAATACTTGGTCTTCTGGAAAAAATACAAGCATGACAAGAGAAGGTTCTAAAGCAATTGTTGAAGGCAATACATTGTATATTGCTGGTGGATTAAATAATTTGTCACTCTTTGATAATTTTGAAAATACAACACTTCAATAAAATAGATAGCTAATTTACAAATAAGTTTCGTGAAAAAAATAAAAGCCAATTTAATATATAATCCAACTTCTGGTCAAGTTTGGAATACTTTTAAACCTGAACTAGTAAAAAAATATCTTGAGTCAAAAGGTTGGAAATTAGACATTTCTAAAACCGAATGTCAGGGTGATGGTATCAGACTTGCAAAAGATTCATTAATGAAGAAATATGATGTAGTTGTTGTTGCAGGTGGAGATGGAACTATCAATGAAGTTGTTCAGGGTTTGGCTGGAAGTAACATTGCCTTGGGTATTTTGCCTGTAGGCACAACTAATGTTATGGCAAGGGATCTAAAAATACCTCTTAACTTTCAAGAAGCTTTACGTGTTCTTGTTGAAGGAGAAACTATTGATATAGATCTAGGAATTATTAATAAAAAATATTTTGTCATGATGGTTGGCATTGGTTTTGATGCCAAATTAGTTAATGAAGTCGATTCAAATTTAAAAAAATTTACAGGCCCTGTAGCCTTTGTAGCAACAAGTCCTGTAAGCATGGTAAGCCATAAACAGGCAAAGATGTCGATAATTTTGTGGGATAAGAATGGTAAAAAAAAGAAGATAAAAAGAGATTCTTATCAAGTTTTGATTAGTAATGCTCCTACTTATGCCATTTCACTCCAAGTTTCATTAGATGCCAAGTTTGATGATGGATTACTTGATGTTGATATTTTTAAAAGCCAAAAATTACATGAGTTTGCATGGAAGCTTATTTCTATCGCTTTTATTAGTAAAAAGTCTGATAGTAATATGACTGAAACTTTTCAATGCAAAAAAATGACTATTAAGACAGAGCCACCAATGCCAATACAAGTTGATGGGGATAGTTACGGCATGACTCCAGCTTTGATCGAAGTCAAAGCAAAGTATCTAAAAATAATTAAACCAAAAGAATAATCAATAATTTTAAATTAATGGTTAATTTATTTCTAAAAATGTAACCTTTAATAAAATATGGCGTTTGTATTTTTATAAGTCATTTATGAAAATAGAATCAAAAAATTATGGAAATTAAAGCTAAAAAATGTTTTAGAAATGAATATACAGGTTTGATTTAATGAGTTTTATTCGTTTAAAAGATAGGATTTTTAATGAGAAAAGACAAATGTCTAATTTATCCGAAAAGATAAAGGTAACTGACGAAGAGTTAATGCTTAATGTTCTTCAGGGTGATAAAAAATCTTTTTATACTCTTGTTAATCGCTGGAATAAGCCAATAATTAATTTTTTTTATCGTGGTGTCAGTAATCAAGAAACAGCGGAGGATTTAGCTCAAGAACTTTTTTTGAATGTATGGAAAACAAAAAATTATAGTCCAAAAGCTCCTTTTTATTCTTGGCTTTATAAAATAGCAAATAATAAGTTAGTTGATCATTATCGAAAGAACAAAATTGAAGTCGTTTCTATTGAAAATAATCCAGAGGTAATTAATCTTAATTCTGATGATTATCAAAAAAATCAAGAAAAAATGATTGCAGATGAAGAAGAAGGGCTGGTAATAAAAGCTATGCAACAATTAAATGATGATCAAAGGACGATTTTATTAATGAGTAAATATCAGAAGCTCGCATATAATGATATTGCAAAAATACTTAATTGCTCAACTGAAACAGTTAAAGTAAGGGTTTTTAGAGCATTAAAAAGTTTTATTGGTAAGTTTAAGGAGTTAGATCAAGATGAATAATAATTGTCATTATTTTGAAAATTTATTTATAGATTATATAAATGAAACCTTATCAAAAAAAGATAATCTTTTTTGTAAAGAACATTTATCTACATGTAATATTTGTAAGCTTAATCCTATGTTTTTAGAAATATCATCCAATTGGAAAAAGCTCGATAAATGGTCAGATATAAGCCCATCAAAAAACTTTATGGCAAAATTACAACATGAGATAGTTTTATTAGAAGAAAAAAGAAGAGTTTTGTGGTTTAAGCTGGATAACTTATTTAGTTTTGTCAAAATACCAATTATGTCAATACTATTAATTTTATTTAGCATAACTAATAATTTTGTTGAAACAAATACAAAAACTGTTTCTTTGAGAGATCAAGGCGAAATTATCCAAGAAAATGTCAAAAAAATATCTGAACTAAAAGTCAATGATTTATTATTAGGACTAAAGACAATTTATAAAACAGGAGAAAACAAGTAATTATGAGAATTTTATCTTTATTACCTTATGTTTTAAGTACTTTTTTAATTGGTACTTCATTATATATATCAGAAGGAAGTAACATTAATATAATGATGTTTTGGGACATATCAGCATTTATCTCAATTATAGCTGGTTTATTAATTATATTAGTAAATTTTAAATTTTCAGAGGTTTTTAATGCTTTAGCTGATTCTCTTTCAGAAAAAGTAAGAATTGGTTTTAGAGAGAGATATGAAGTTGATAAGGTCATAATCAAATCAATAGGAAGTTATACACTTCTTGCCTCATTATTAATCTTTTCAATTGATATGATATTAATCTTAGGTAATCTACAATCTAGTGAAAAAGTAGGCTCATCATTTGCTTTATCCATTATAATCATTCTCTATGCTCTAATAATCAGATTTTTATTTGTTTTACCTATAAGTATTTCTTTGGATAAAAAAATGTCAAAAATTAATGAGTTAAGGGTTAAAGAAATAGCTTAATGAAAAAGTCTGCAATAATACCTTATTTATTATCATTAATTCTCATTTATTTGAGCTTATATATAACAGAAGGAGATTATTTAAAATTAAACTTTTTAATTAATTTGCCTGTATTATTATCTATTCTTGCAGGTTTAATTATATCACTAGCCAATTTTAAATTATCTGAAATAAAAAATGCC
>JACMQJ010000222.1 GCA_014377055.1 Candidatus Sericytochromatia bacterium | reverse complement strand
GCAGAACACTCTGTAGATATATTAAATTTATTTGAGTGAACTTCTTGAGCTATTTGGGTTAAAGCAGGAATAATATTAACTTTTTTATTGATACTAAAGTCAATAATGCTTAGCAAATTAGACATCAATGGTGGTTTGTTAAATTGTTCTCTAAAAAAATTCCTCGTAAATAAAAAACTATAGCTTTTTGTTTCATTAAACTCTTTAATAAATTTTTCTTCGTATGTCATCGCTATATTATAAATATATTTTACAAATTTACTAGGACAAGCCGTAAAGTCTTTAAATAATCTTAGTTTTAAAAAGTGTAGACAATATGGAAGGTTAATGCTATGGTATCATCAATATTTTAGGAATGTTATGAATAGCAAAATAAAAATTTCAATTACAACAAAAAACCTTAATTCTATGTTAATTGATGATTTAGAGTATTCATTAGAAGAAGTTAAAGCAATGAGTCTTGATGAAAAAATAGATAATTTTGTTGGCGCTGGTTACTTTGAAGATGAAAATGAATTTTTTGGTATTTTAGATAAAAAAGATGACAAATTTATAGATTTTGAAACTGTTTCAAATGTCACAGGAAATCCAGTCTCATTAGAAACTTATTTAAAACTTGTACAAAAGAAACATATAATTTAATAATTACATATTTGAGAAAAAATTACTGCAAAAGAAACTCAAAAAAGTTCAATTTGTAGTAGATTGTCAAATTTTTTCACTAAATTTTATCTCCACATTCAACCAAAGCTATTTAGTTAAATGCGAAGATAAATTATTAGGTTAATAATTCGCTCAATCTTAGAATTATTGGTAAAATATAAAAATGAAAATATTACTTATAAAACCAGTTAAAGATGTTGTGATAGAAGATTTGATTCAATACAATTTTTTTCATAATGAAAAAGTCTTACAAAAACTGCAAGCAACTTTGAAAAATCTTAAAAAAGAAAAGACATCTCCAGAGATAGCAGATTTGGGGTTTTTAAGTCACTTTTATGGAGATTTTTATTCATGTCCATGCTTAGATCATGTACCCGTATTGATAATGCAAAAAGAAATGAAAAAAACTATCATTGATTTTTTTAAGCAAAATGGTCTTGAAGTAGATGACACAATTTTAAAAAGTAAACAAAATACAGGAGATATATTTCCTAATTTCGATAGTATTTATGAATTGCAAACAGTCCTGACCTTGGTAATTAATGAGAATCTTATTCAAACTAGATTTAACTCAAAAGAGTTAAAGTCGGGTGAGTTCATGAAAAATACTTATGACATTTTAGATAAAACCATACAAGCTCATAAATTAGAGCAAATTTTACAGATAAAAGATACTCATACGAAAAAAATAAAGATATAAAAAAAGAGAGCCAATCGCTCTCTTTTCACACTTTTTAATTACTTAGATACAACTACAAGTTGATTATCTACTGAAACCACTCCATTGACTTGCTTGGCTAACTCAGTAGCACGGCTTTTGGCTTCTGAGTTAGGAGCAGTCCCTTTTAATAGAACTCTACCATTTTTAACATCTACATTTACCTTTAGAGCACTCAATTCATTATCTGCTGCAATTTTGGCATTTACGGATAAGTTGATAGCGGCGGCATCAATTTTAACTTCCACTTTTCCTACAGTTTTATTAAGTGAGCTATTGGGGTCGTTCATGCTTTTTTTAGCATCTTGCCCTATTTCAGCGGCTTTTTCTTTGGTAGCTTCATAAGCATTTGAAGTAGCAGATACTATCCTATTTGTACTTTGAGCCAAAGCATCTTTAGTGTCATTTAAAGTAGGATTGTTAGTAACATTTCCAGGGCTACCAATAAGCAACTGGTTGTCAACACTTAGTACATTTTTTGCAGACTTTGCTAGCGACTCGGCTCTATCTTTGGCTTCTTTGGTGGGAGCAGTTCCTTTTAGCAAAACATTGCCGTTTTTTGAATTCACATTGATTTTAAAGGCACTAAGCTCGCTGTCTTTCACCAGTTCTGCATTGATTACTGAAACAATTGTTGCATCATCAAAAGCCGCCCCCACCGTTCTTGTAGTCTCATTGCCCATGACAGTGCTACTAGAAGGTGTTAATACTGTGGTTGTAGAGCTTGTGCTAGGTGTAATTGTAGTTGTGGTTTTATCACAAGCTACTAAGCCTAAACCTGCTGCTATTATAGTTGTGGCAATAAATATTCTTTTCATAATTTTTTCCATTTTAATAATATGAAATATAAACTATTATTATATTTTTGTCGATAAGTATACTAGTTTATAGGTAATAGCTGTTCTAAAATAGGAAAACCTTAGAAAGCAGCTTTTCCCCTAAATTACTTAGTTTCTAAATACCTAATAGCATCTAGAGCAGCTTGGCATCCAGTGCCAGCACTAGTAATAGCTTGCCTGTAAACATCATCTTGCACATCACCTGCTGCAAATACACCTTCCACACTTGTTTGCGTTTTCATAGCAGTTTTTTCTGTAATAATATAACCGTAGTCATTAATGTCTAATTGTCCCTTAAAAATGTCGGTGTTCGGTTTGTGACCAATGGCTACGAATACACCTCTGACAACTATAGGAGTGTCTTGATTGAGTAATTTTACCCCAGTTACACCTGAATCATCTCCCAATATCTCTTCGGTAATACTATTTAAATGTAAAACAATGGCTCCATCAGCAACTTTTTCCATCAGTTTGTTAATCATGATTTTTTCGGCTTTGAATTTTTCTCTTCTGTGAATCAAGTGAACTTTAGAAGCGATATTAGATAAATAGAGTGCTTCTTCTACCGCAGTATTACCTCCACCGATAACAGCTACTTCATCACCTTTATAGAAAAATCCATCACATGTTGCACAACCCGAGACTCCTCTGCCTAGGTAAGCCTGCTCACTTTCAAGCCCCAAATATTTAGCATTTGCACCTGTGCAGATAATCAAAGCATTGCAATAATAATCTTTTTCACCTTTTAATAAAAAAGGTCTTTGAGAAAGGTCAACTTTAGTAATTTCATCAAAGATTACTTCAGTACCAAATTTAATAGCATGACTTTCCATTCGTTCCATCAATGCAGGCCCCAACAAGCCGTGTTCATCTCCGGGCCAATTATCTACTTCAGTGGTAGTCATTAATTGCCCACCCTTTGCCATACCTGTAATAACTATAGGGTTCATTCCCGCTCTGGCTGCATAAAGTGCTGCAGTCCATCCGGCTGGTCCACTACCTAAAATAATCAATTCATGTGTCATTTATAATCCTTGTAAAGTCACTGTTAACTCTTAAATAAAATTGAGAATATATACTAATTGAAAAAATCTATTTTGTGAAATAGCTTTTACTAATTTGCACTATTGCTTATTTAAATACATAAATTAAGATGAATAAATGAATATATTGAATAAAAAGCAGTGCTTAGAGCTAATTTCACAAGATCCTAGTGCTTTGGCTTTTAAAACTTATGTAGAAAATGATAAAATAACTATAAAAGACCTAGAAATAGCTCAGCAATGCCTGAAAAAAAATGGTATGCTGATGTATTACTGTGTTGAAGAATTTAAAAAGAACTATGATTTAGCATTAATAGCAGTCACCGAAAATGGAATGTCTTTGGATTATGTAAGTCAAGAACTTAAAGACAATGACAATATTGTAGAAATTGCCATGAAAACCAATCAAGCTATCGTATTTGCTTCTCCTAGGATAAAAAAAGACAAAGAATTTGCATCAATTTCATTGAGATACAATCCTAACGATATTAGATTTTATTCTAAGGAAATCCAGGAAATATGTGGTGAAGGTAGAACTCCAAAAGCCAGAAACATGCAAAGGCAAAATTTAGAAAAAGCAATTAATTCGGAAAAATTGGTACATAAATTAGAAGCCCAGTTAGTGTATAAACAAAACACTCTTAAGGTGAAAATATGAATATACCTCCTGCCCAAAGCAATTGGGAAAATAAAGAATATGTTATAAAAGCAGTCACAAAAAGCTTTACAAATTACGAGATAATTGCCCATTACTTAAAAGATGATGAAGATGTTTTAAAGGCGGCTGTGAGTAAATGTGGAATTCCCATGAAGTATGCATCCAGTCGCTTAAGGGGTAATAAGGAAATTGCCTTACTAAGTCTAAAAAATGATTGTTTTGGTTCTGCATATGAGTATTTAAGCAAAGAATTAAAAGCCGATAAAGATGTGGCATTGGCTGCAATGAAAGCAGAAGGTATGAATTTATCTCATTCAAGTTTAGAATTACAAGATGATAAAGATGTTGTTTTAATGGCTGTACATCATTTTGCGGATAATCTGGTAGCAGCATCAGACAGGCTCAAAAATGACAAGGAAGTAGTCCTTGCTGCTGTTATCAAGTCACCCAGTGCTATTCGTTTTGCATCTGCTGAAATTAATAGTATAGTTTTTAGAAGAGATCCAGTAGAAGTATTGACTAGTCATGTGAACTCTGAAAAACTACACGAAAAGCTGGAAAACAAACTGTTTACAAGTATATTAAAAAAACAAAGAAAAATATAATAATGACAAAAGAAGAAGCAATTAATTTAGTAATAAAAGATAAGGATTCGTTTGTATGGTTAGATGAATCTTTTAGAGCAAATAAGAAAATTGCTTTGTTAGCTATGAAAAAAAACGGTGCAAACCTGCGCTATGTATCAGATAAGTTAAAAAATGATTATGATGTTGTGCTGTTAGCTGTGGGTAACAGTGTGTTAGCATTAGCCGAAGCAAGCGAAGAAATGCGTGAAAATAGAGAAATTGTAAAAGCTGCTATAAATCACGATATAAGATCTCTATCGGTTGCACATTTAAGTTTTAAAGAAAGTAAGGAGTTAGCTGTTTTAGCTCTGTCCAAGAATC
>JACMQJ010000221.1 GCA_014377055.1 Candidatus Sericytochromatia bacterium | reverse complement strand
TTTTGAGCAAAGGTCACATTTTCTTCTTTTATCTCTTTTGCTAAAGTTCCTTGAGTTTCTATAGCCAAAGGTTGATACAAAAATACTAAGCTATGTTGAGGATTAAATTGAAAGTCTGCACTGAGCTTGGCAACATTAAATAAATTATTTTGACCACCGTCTTTAACATAATCAAAATATGTATTATTTTTACTAAATTGTATTTTGTGATCGAGTACTGATAAAAATCCATATTCTAAATTCAAATTCATTTTTGGATAAATATCTTTTTTTTCTACTTTTATCTCTTCTGAAAATACTTGTGTAGAAATTGTAAGAGAAAATAATGTTGATAAAACTAATAATATTTTTTTCATCATACAGGTGTAACTCCGTGCTTTTTATTTACTAAAGGTATATCTTTGGTTGAATACATATCAAAACGTTTGATTAGTTCTTTTCTAAGTAATTTGTCTGGAATTATTGTATCTATTATTAGTTCAGAACCTAGACGATATAAATTTATATCTTCTTCGTACTCTCTCATTTTTTCTTCTTTAAATGCTTTTCTTGCGTCTAAGTCTTCTATCTCTTCCATTTTATTATAATAAACAGCATTAACAGCAGGCTCAGCACCCATAACTGCAATAGATGCAGACGGTAAGGCTATACAACATTCTGGTGCAAATCCCGGCCCACACATAGCATATAATCCAGCTCCATAAGCTTTTCTGAGTACAACAGACATTTTTGTAACAGAGGCTTCTGATATTGCCGAAATCATTTTTGCTCCATGGCGAATAATGCCTTGTTTTTCTACATTTGAACCAATCATAAAACCTGGTACATCAGCCAAAAACAATAAAGGTATATTAAAAGCGTCACATAAACTAACAAAACGTGCTGTTTTATCAGCAGAATCAACAAATATAACTCCACCTTTTACTTTTGGTTGATTGGCAACAATACCTATTACCCTACCATCCATTCTTGCAAGACCTGTAATTATTTCACGAGCAAATAATTTCTTTATTTCAAATAAACTATCTTGGTCAACTAATTTTTTTATTACTTGAATCATGTCATAAGGCATATTTTGATTTTCTGGTATTATTTGAGAAATTTCTTTTTCAATAATCTCTGGTGCGATTGGCTCTTGGTGAGTTGAATCGTGCATACAATTTGCAGGAAAATAAGCTAAATAATCTCTAACAGCTTTAATTGCTTCTTGTTCTGTTTTGACCAACATGTCACCACAACCACTAGTTGTACAGTGCATTTTAGCACCACCCATTTCTTCAAGTGTTACTTTTTCACCTATCACAGCTTCTGCCATTCTAGGAGATCCTAGATACATACTTGCATTTTTATCAACCATAATAACAATGTCACAAAATGCAGGTATATAAGCACCACCTGCTGCAGATGGACCAAACAAAGCACAAACTTGTGGGACAAATCCAGACATTTGTACTTGATTATAAAATATTTTGCCTGCTCCTCTTCTACCAGGGAACATTTCAACTTGATCGGTTATTCTTGCACCAGCTGAGTCAACCAAATAAATCATTGGTACTTGATATTTAATTGCTTGCTCTTGTATTCTAATAATTTTTTCAACTGTTCTAGCACCCCATGATCCAGCTTTAATAGTTGAATCATTTGCCATAACACAAACAGTCTGACCATTAACTTTCCCCATTGCTGTGACAATTCCATCAGCAGGTAAGCCTTTACTTTCACAATTAGCAAATAGTCCATCTTCAATAAATTCTTCATCGGCATCAAAAAGTAATTTTATTCTTTCACGAGCAAATAATTTACCAATTTTACTTGCTTGATCATGATATTTTGCTATTCCACCTTGCATTATTTCTTCTGTTTTTTGCTCCAGAATTGACTCAATTGTCATGTATTTTTTACTCCCTTAAAAACATATTTGCTTCTTATAAGTTATGTATTTTAACATAAATTAAATCAGAGGCACTTTTTAAAACTCTAACAGAATAAAATTTAATTAAGTCCGATAGTAATTAAAAAATGGAAAAGTAGATACATACTTTGAGCCGTTTATTAGAGGTGGAGCACTCTTTTTTTATATAGCTCAAAAATATAAAATTAATAAGGTTGTTATCTGTAATGTTAATCAAAAGCTTATTATTACGTTTAACGCTTACACGGGGCAAGACCGTCAGGTTTTCTGTGGAGGGATTTAAAAAGATGCTCTATTTGTCTTATTAAAATAAGATGTACTTTTTCAAAATTTGTTTATAAAATTAAAACTTTGTTCGGGTTGAGCTACGTCTCAATCCTCTTTGCAAAAAACTGGAAACCAATTTCACTTGAGTATAGTGATACTTTTATATTAAAATAAAATGTGAATAATAAATTATTATTTACAAAATATCAAGACAATATCTAATTTTATTAAACAAATCAGCTTAAACTATTTTTAATTTGTTAATATAACAAAAGCTTTATAGATAAAAATATGATAATAACGTTTTAGTTAGT
>JACMQJ010000220.1 GCA_014377055.1 Candidatus Sericytochromatia bacterium | reverse complement strand
TTGTATTATTCTACTTTTGCAATTCAAGAACAAGCAGAAAAAGGCAAATGGAATTATAAATTATCAGGTGTATATTTTGTAGGAATATTAGATTTTACCTTAACTAATCATATTAGTAGTGCTGACAAATATATTCATAGTGTTGTATTAATGGAAAAAGAAACTAAAATAATATTTTATGATAAGTTAGAGTATAAATATATTGAAGTACCAAAGTTTAACAAAACAGAAAATGAATTAGTTACAACATTAGATAAATGGCTTTACTTTTTTAAATATCTTTCAATGTTAGATAATATTCCGAATGTATTAAATACAGAAACTTTTATCAAAGCTTTTGATATAGCAGAGATGACACACATGGATAGTGAAAAAAGATTAGAATATCAAGCTAGTTTAAAAGCTTACAGAGATTTGAATGTGGTGTTAGATGAACATTTTGATAAAGGTGAAATCAAAGGAAGAATCGAAGGTAAGATTGAAGGAAAGATAGAAGGAAAAATAGAAACTTTAATAAGTAAAATAACTAAATTAATAACAAAAAAGCTAGGAAATATACCTGATGATATAGAATTAAAAATAAAGGATTGTACTGATATATCTAAACTGGATAATGTATTAGATAATATTTTTGATATTCAATCTTTTCAAGATATTTTAAAAATTATAGAATAAAGATAAAAGTTATAAACGTAAATAATATTATCCTAACAAAATAAAATATCTAGTAATTATTTAACAAATAGTGTATAGTATTACTATACACTATTTGTTTTTTTTTTGAAAATATAATGTTAATAATAAAAGTAATAAAATCAGTTTTAACCAAAAAAAAGACGCAATCTGTTTATCAAGTAAGAGATGGTAAAAGATTCATTTCTAATGAAACAAAAACTATTTTACCTACACAAAAAATAGAAGTAAAAAAAACAATTACCCAAGTAAAAACAGAAAAAGTTAATTCTGATATTCAAATCTATAATCTTACTTTTACTAATAATTCTGAAAGTATGAAGTTAAGCTCAGATAAGTCAATTATTGAAAGCTCACTTAAGAACAATATTGAGATGAAATTTAGTTGTAACATGGGCGGATGTGCCTCATGCAAAGTAAAAGTAATTAAAGGTAAAGTTGATATAAAAGGCTCAAATTGCTTAACTGACGAAGAAATATCAGAAGGTTATATACTTGCCTGTGTTGCTTATCCTCTTGAAGATTTAGTTTTGGAAATATAAATCATGAAATCTCAATCTAAGGATAAAAACTCATTATTTCGTATTAAAGATTTAATAGAAAAAACTGGTGTAAGTCGTGAAACGATCCATTTTTATCTAGCAGAAGGTCTATTGCCTGAACCACAAAAAACATCAAAGAATATGTCGTGGTATTCAGATGAACATATTAAGAGATTAAATATTATTAGAGAATTACAAGAAAAACAATTTTTACCACTTAAAGCAATTAAAGTTATTCTGAATAATGCCAATGATCATAATTTTACTGACGAGCAAAAAACTTTAATTGCTGATATAAAAGTAAAACTGATCAATGAAAATATGCAAAATGAACAAACTAAATTATCAGATGTCTTAAAAAAATATGACATATCTGACTTAGAAATTGATGAGATGAATAAAATTAATTATATTGATTTGAAAATAAAATCAGGTAAAAAATTTATTCGTAATCAAGATTTAGAATTAATTGAAGCTTGGATTAAGTTAAAAGAAATGGGGATTAATCAAGATAGAGGTTTTTCGCCAGAAAATTTGGAAATTTTTTGTGATATTGCGGAAATAATTTTTAATCAAGAATTTAAGTTATTTACTGAAAAATTATCAGGTCTAAACGGAATAGAAGCCACAGAGATTATCAATAAAACTATACCTGTTATAAATAATATTATCTCTAATTTGCATCAAAAAAAGATTAATGAGTTTATAGATAACTTTAATATACAAATAAAAGATCAAAAAAATAAGGACAATAAATAAAATGTTAGCAGATAAAATGTTAGGCAATTTACCTCTTTTTGCCAAAAACAAAATAAACAGTATTTTGGGAACAATTAATGTTGGCGAAGCTGGTAACCCAAAAGTATTATTAAATATGCTTCCTTCATTGGTTAAAGGAATTATCTTAAGAGAAGGAAAGCAAAATCAACCTGTTTTGATAAAGTCAGGTCATAGTGCTAATTTTGATTTTTCTTATGGTGGTGAAAAGCCAGAAATGTATGAGCTTTATAGACGTGCTGTCCAAAATCAATGGGATGGAGACAAAGCTTTGGATTGGTCAATTAATGTTGATCCTTTTAATCCAGAAGTCGAAATATTACCTGATTCATTTTGCCCATTTGATGCTTTTAGCTCATTAGGTATTAAGCTTACGGACAAAGAAAAAATAAAATTTAAATATAGCATCGTTAGTTGGATGCTTAGTCAATTTTTACATGGTGAGCAAGGTGCATTATTTGCTGCGGCTCAAGTTACAGAGAGTATTTCTTGGCTAGATGGCAAATTGTATGGCGCAACACAGGTAATGGATGAAGGAAGACATGTGGAAGTATTTTTAAGATATATTGATACTAAGTTAAATAAACTTTATCAAATCAATGATAATTTGTTTGTAATTATTGATCAGTTAATGTCTGACTCTCGTTGGGATATGAAATTTTTGGGTATGCAAATTATGGTTGAAGGGTTGGCATTAGGTGCTTTTTCTAATTTGTATCATCATACAAAAGAGCCTTTACTTAAGGAGCTATTAAAAAATGTTATTCAAGATGAAGCTAGACATGTTCATTATGGTGTTTTGGCTCTACAAATTCATATTAGTGAAAATTTAAACGAAAAAGAAAGACAAGAAAGAGAAGATTGGTCTTTTGAAGTTGCAATATTAATGAAAAATAGATTTTTGGCTCATGAAGTTTATGAAGAATGGTTTGAAGGATCAATGAAAAAATCAGATTGGAATAAATGTATCTCTAACACATCAGGTATGATAGATTTTAGAAATACCATGTTTAAGAGATTATTACCTAATTTAAAATATATTGGTTTGTTATCTCCTAGAATAGCTGAAAAATATGATAGAGCTGGTTTGATGGCTTATGCAGGTGGCAAAAATGCCAGTCAAATAACTGCAGCTGAATTACTTGCCTGATCAAGCTCAAGTTAAGAGGAATAATTAAATTATCAAATATTTAGCAAAAATAACAAACAATAATTTTTTGTTGGATAAATGCTATAATGTTTGTTCGTTACATTATCTAACAATATTAAAATCTAGTATTTTAATATATTTATTCCTCTAATTAGGAGAAAGTTTTTATGAGTGAAAAAAATATAAATCAGGAAAATACTACTCAAACAGTTGAAAAAGAAGATGAGATCTTTAATTTAGCTATCCAGCAGTATAATAGTGGTGAGCCTTACGATAAAGTTATTGAAACTTTTGAAAGTGGTCTGAAATCTAGTATCAGAGATTCAAGTTATTATACATGTCTAAGCTGGCTCTATATTCTTAGAGGCAAATCCAATGATCGTAAAAAAGCTATTGATTATGCCAAAAATGCTCTAAGATATGATGGTATGAATGCTCAGGCTCAGTATAACTTGGTTCTTGCCTATATGCTAAATGGTAGAAAAGGTGTTAGAGAAGAATTTGAAAAAGCAATTTCTATGAGTAGAGATCAGGATTTGGAATCTGCTAAAAATAATTTAAAAGAAGCAATGTCAAGAAACAAAAGTGTTCCTGAATACGACAAACTGCTAAAATGGATTGAACAAGCTTAATTATCTTTGGGGCTGTCTAAAAAGAGGACGTTTATTAAAACGTCCCTACATAAACACTGAATCTCAGTGCTGTTTTTTTGTTAAAATAAAATTTTTAGACAACCTCATATTTTTATTTATAATTTAAGGAAAATATTAATGTTAAAAACATATTCAAAAATCACCTTATCAATGCTAATGGTAGCTTCTCTAAATCTATCCGCATTTGCTCAGGGTACACCAGACGCTTACAAATTTGTGCCAAAAGATTCATTAATGGTTTTGGACATAAAAACAGGAGCTAACTCTTGGTCTGTACTTAATAGGAATAAATCACTAAGAAAATTCAATTTTTTTACAGAAATGCTCAAAGAAAAAGAAACATTTTTAAATGCTCTTTTTGATGAAAAAGTAAGAAAAAACTTTGGAGATAATTTAGTTATTTCTTTTTCAAATTTTGATTTTGAAGCCAAAGATTTTGAGCCTGAAGTTTTATTAATTGAAGAATTTAAAGATAAAAGTACAAATAATATTATCAAAGATAAATTACAAAAAATATATTCAAAAAATAAAAAAATGAAAATTGAAAAATCTTCTTACAGAGATTCTGATATCTTTGGTTACAAATATACTGGTAGTGACAAAGAAGGACATAAAGAAGATATTTATACTTCTTTTATAGGTAATTATGTAGTCGTTTCTAATAAATTATCAGCTTTGAATAATGCCTTAAAAAGTTATTCTAATGAAGTTCCAAATATTACATACTCCGAAGATTTTAATACAAGTTTTAATAAATTAGGTGATAATTTTGAATCACAAGCATATATAAATTTTCATAAATTAATGGCATCCTTAAAAAAGAGTAAAGATTTTGCAAAAAAATCAAAAGATATGAAATCAATGGTTAATTTTGAATCATTAGATGCTTTTCATACAATGATGTTCAATATAAACCTAGACTCAAATAAATTTGAAGTTAAATCTTATTCACTCATGGATAAAGACAGCAAATACGGAAAGCTTGTTTTAGATCGTAAACCTAGTACTTTTAAAACATATATTAACTACATTCCAAAGAATGCACTATTTTTTGCTGCTGGCTCTGATTTAAGAGATGCAGGTAAAAATATAAAAGATTATATGCCACAACTAAAAGAACTTGGTCTTGAAAAAATGATTAAGGATGGTATTGGTATTGACGCTTTTAGTTTTTTGGATAATATTAATGGTGATCTTGGATTGGGAGTTTTTAATGCTGAATCAAGTCCTCTAATACCAGGCTTTGCCTTATTTATTAATCCTAAAGACAAAGCAAAGATGATAACCATGATGAAAGATTTTAGTCTCGATCTAAGCGAAACTGATAAGGGTAATCGTAAACAAAAAAAAGAGAACCCTGAGTTAATGAGATTTGTTACTGACAAAAAATACAAAAATATTGATATGGTTGTTACAAATGAAAATTCAAAATTAGCCCAAGCAAGTATACAACCTGCTTATGGTTTTATTGGGGATAATATGGTTATTGCTTCAAATGAAGAAATTTTTAAATCTGTTGTTGATAGAAGTACAAATAACTCCCCTGACTTTAATTTATCAGGAAACACATCTTTTACAAAATTAACCCAAATGTTTGGTGAAAGTAACAACAGTGTAGGTTATATCAATCTCACAACAATAGTTAAGATGTTAAGTCCTATGCTAGCTGGTCAAAAAGATACAAAAGATATACTAGATAACTTAAAAAAGTTTGAAGCAATGGGCTTTAATTCAAATGTTGGTAGCGACGGTGGCGTATCATCAAGAATGATTCTTTTGGCTGACATAGAAAATATTGATTTTGGTAAGCTTATTCCTGTAGAAAGCTTTAACAAAGCACAATCAAGAGCAAGAACGGCAACTGCTAAAGCTAATATGTACACATTTCAATTAATAGCTGAAACTTATGCAGTTGATAATTATGGAATATATGCAAATAATTTACCAAGTTTAATTAACGTATCAAAAAAGAGGAAATATTTTAAAGATGTAAAAAATCCTTTTACAGCTAAAACAGGTATGGGAATTAATGGTTCTTATATTGAATATAAAGATTACAAAAACTATAAAGGAAATAAATCTAATCTAAAAGGTTTGGTAGTCTATCAATCAGAAAAATGTAAATATAACAAAAAAGATAAAAAAAATGAATGCTTAAGTTATAAAATATATGGATTAGATGAAAAAGGCAATTTTATTAAAAATGATGGAAAGGTATTTTACTTATCAAACTATTAATTTTTTTCTTTAACCAACTTTAACAAAAACTTTACTTTTAAATTGACAAGTTTAAAAGTAAAGTTCATATAATATAATTGTAAGATAAATTAAAAATAATTAATATGATTAAAAAATAGGCATAAAATAAATATTTAAAGAGATTAAACTAATTTTTTTCTTAAAGAGGACTATTTTTCTCTTTATATAAATAATCTCTATCTCTACGCTAAGGGTAGCTCAAAAAGTCTACTCTTTTTTATTGCCTTATAATTTATAATTGTTCAATTTAACCAACTAAAGTGAATATAATTGTAAGTAAAATAATATTTTGATAAGCTGAATTGACAAGCAAAATAAATATAATAAAAGTAAAAGATGAAAAAATACAACGTAAGCAAACATATACACACCCTAAAATGTGCAGCAGCAGTAATACTATCTATAACCCTCTCAAGCCTAATATCAGAAGATTCTTTATCAGCTTCCTTTGTTGCAATCTTATGCGTTAAGCCTGCTTTTTATACAGGTTTGGTTGTTGGAATGGAGCAATTTATAGCTAGCTTTTTGGGTGGATTAATTACCAGTCTATTAATATTATTCTTTGGTAAAAGTGTTATTGTTGCAGGTATAGCTATCATTATAGTGATCTCTTTATGTAAAGTGATGAAATGGGAAAATTATTTTATTGTAGCATCTTTTACGGTTTTATATATGATTCTTATGCCTTATAATAATACCATTATTGGTATGGAAGTTAGAATGGCTTCTGTATTCCTTGGTATTTTATCAGCCTCATTAATTAATTTTTTATTATCTTTCTTTAGATACAAAAGGTTTTTTGATTATAAAATAAATTTTTATTCAAGTCTAATGTTTGAAAAATTTAAACAAGTACAGCAAGCTAACAAAAATGTTGATATTGAATTAATGAGTAAATTATATATAGATTTTGAAAATATTTATCTTGAAATAGGTAATTTAAGTGTTGAGTTAAATCATATTGAAAAAGAGCTTAGATTTAGAAAACAAGCTGGGGGGATGAATTATCCTAAAGTTTGGTACATGTGCAGAGTTACTGAAAATTTAAAAATGTGTGTCAGATACCTTCAAGATATTAGTTTTGTATCAAAAAATCTTGCACCTGTTCATACACAAATACCACAGAATTGGAAAGATGAAGTTGATTCTTATTGGATACTTGCAGAAGATAGGTATAAAAATGTTTTAGATATTATTTCTAATCCAGAAAATGAAATTTATGAAATAAAAAATACCTATAATTCAGAATTAATAAAACAAATCTCGGAAAAAATACAGAGTTGTGATGAAGGAACAAAAAATATTTATGCTCAAGTACTAGCAATTGTTTCGGATTTTCAACAACTTGATATGGCATTGAATAACTTTATTTTTTCTATCATAAAATATAAGACTCATTTAAAAGAGATTAGTTAATTTATGTAAGAGTGCAGAGGTAAAACCTGACCCTACGTTTTTTGATTATTTGCGGTGTATATTATCATTATTTAGCATATCTTAATCTCAAAGAGTTAGATATAACTGAAACAGAGCTAAGACCCATTGCTCCAGCAGCAAATATAGGATTAAGAGTTATTCCCCATATTGGATAAAGTAGACCTGCAGCAATTGGTATACCAATAATATTATAAATAAATGACCAAAATAAATTTTGCTTGATTGTTTTCATAGTTCTCTTACTCAAATTAATTGCAGTCATAACGGTTTGTAAATCACCTTTAATTAGGGTTATATCACTTGATTCAATGGCAATATCTGTTCCTGTTCCCATTGCTATTCCTAGATTTGCTTGAGTTAATGCAGGAGCATCATTGATACCATCACCAACCATTGCTACTATTTTGCCTTCTTGCTGTAATTTTTTTATATAATCAGATTTATCTTTTGGTAAAACCTCCGCAAAAACTTTTTTGATACCTAGACTTTTAGCAATAGCTTCTGCTGTTTGTCTATTATCACCTGTCAACATTGTTATTTCTATATTTTCCTGTTTGAGCTTTTGTATTATCTCTAGAGCATTTTCTTTGATTGTATCCGAAACAGCTATTAAGCCAAGTAAATTTTTTTCATCGCACAGATACATTACAGTTTTACCTTGTATGGATAATTCATTTGCTTTTTTACTAATATCAATACTAATTTCTATAGCTTGATCAACCATTAATTTTTTGTTACCAAGATAATGTTCAATACCATCTATTTCGGCTGTAATACCTCTTCCTGCCAGTGAAGAAAAATATTCTGTAATCTTTAAGTTAATTTCCTTTTCTTTAGCTTTAAAAATTATTGCTTCTCCTAGTGGATGTTCTGAATTTTTTTCTAATGAAGCTGCTTTTAATAAAATATTAGTTTCATCATCATTGACAGATATTATGTCTGTTACTTCTGGTTTACCCTTTGTCAAAGTCCCTGTTTTGTCCAGAACAATAGAATTAATATTTCCTGCAACTTCTAAACTATCAGCATTTTTTATTAAAATACCAAGCTCAGCAGCTTTACCAGTACCAACCATAATAGCTGTTGGTGTTGCCAAACCCATAGCACACGGGCAAGCTATCACTAACACTCCTACGGCATTTAAAAGCCCAAGACTAAAATTACCTGCAATAAATGCCCAATAAATAAAAGTAATTAATGAAATAACGATAACAGTTGGAACAAAATAAGTAGTAACTTTATTAACCAGCTTTTGAATTGGCACTTTTGAGCTTTGAGCTTCATCAATTAGTTTAATAATTTTGGCAAGCATTGTATTTTCACCAATTTTATCAACTTTCATCTCAAAACTACCATTTTTATTAATAGTTGCTCCAATAACTCTATTATCAATATTTTTTTTAATAGGGATGCTTTCACCAGTGATCATAGATTCATCAACAATTGAGCTACCCTTTATTATTATTCCATCTACAGGAATTCTTTCACCAGGCTTAACCAAAACAATATCACCTAATATTAATTCTTCAACGGCAACTTTTTTTTCAATACCATCTTTAATTAGTATTGCTGTTTTTGGTTGTAAATTAATTAACTTCTTGATTGCTTGACTAGTTTTTGCTTTAGCAAGAGATTCAAGATAACGTCCAGTTAACACCAAAACTATAATAATTACGACTGATTCAAAATATATGTGTGGAGTAATTTTATTTTTGATAAAAAAATCAGGAATTATTGTAGCAAATGAGCTATAAGTAAATGCCGATAAAGTTCCTAATGCTACAAGTGTATTCATATCACTTGTTTTATTTTTTAGAGCTTTCCATGCTCCATTTAAAAATCTTGCTCCTACCCAAAATTGGACTGGTATAGTTATTACCATCTGAAACCATGGATTCATAAACCACATAGGAATAAAAGTTACACCTAAATCTGATAACATACCAGTAAGTAAAATTAGAGCAATAACAACACCGACAGTAAGCTTTAACTTTAAATCATCCAATTCAAGCTTTTTTTCTTGCTCTTTTTTTTCTGGTTTAATTTCAAAATTAGCAGTAAAGCCAATTTTATTTATTGCTTCTAATAAATCGTTTTTATTAATTTCTCCTGAATATGTTACTTTAGCTTTTTCGGATGCTAAGTTAACTGTTACTTGATTAACACCAACTACCTTATTAAGAGCTTTTTCAGTTTTATCAATACATGATGCACAAGACATACCTGATATATTTAAAATAATAGTTTTATCTGTGATTAATTTATTTGTATCTAACATTTTTCACCTTATGAAAAGATTATGCCATTTAACATTTAATTTTAAATGATTACA
>JACMQJ010000219.1 GCA_014377055.1 Candidatus Sericytochromatia bacterium | reverse complement strand
TTAGACAAACTGAGGCAGAAATAATTTTGTGTCTTGATGCAGATACAATTTTTCATCCTGATGCTATAGGCAACTTGGTTAGACATTTTCATAACCCAAAAGTAGGAGCAGTAGCAGGCAATGTAAAAATAGGAAATAGAATTAATTTATTAACTATCTGGCAAACCATAGAATATATTACCAGTCAAAATCTTGATCGTCGAGCATTTGATTTATTAAATTGCATAACAGTTGTACCAGGAGCAATAGGAGCGTGGCGAAGAGACATTGTTAACGAAATAGGAGGTTTCCCAACTAATACACTAGCAGAAGATGCAGACCTAACTATTTCAGTTTTAAAAAGGGGATATATTATTAATAATGAGCCTGACGCTATAGCTCTAACAGAAGCACCAGATAACTTTAAAGGTTTTATAAAACAACGTTTTAGATGGGTTTTTGGAACTTTACAAGTAACTTGGAAACATAGAAATATTATGTTTAAGAGAAAGTATGGGACATTAGGAATGTTTGCTCTACCAAATATTTTTATTTTTCAGACAATATATCCATTTGTATCGCCAATAATGGACTTGACTATGGCTATTAGTTTAATTCAAGTTTTAATCAATAAAGCACAACATCCTCTCGATTATTCTACAGATAATTTAAAACATATACTTTTTTATTATGCTATTTTTATATCCTTTGATTTTTTTACTTCTGCTTTAGCTTTTATGTTAGAAAAAAAAGAAAATTGGCGTTTGCTTGGCTGGGTTTTTGTGCAAAGATTTGTTTATAGGCAAATTATGTATTATATTGGCATGAAGGCTGTGTTAACAGCTATCAGAGGAGGGTTAGTTGGTTGGGGTAAACTGGAAAGAAAAGGCTTTGAACATTAAAGGGATAATGATAAAATTAAATATAAATTTTCATGTAACAAAGTAAAAATACCATAAAACATAATATGAGCAAAGAATTAGAATCAACAAATACAGATATTAGATCAATAAATTCTCATGTTATGAGCCTTAATGAATGGATATTATTAATAATATTATCTATTCTATGGGGAGGATCTTTTTTCTTTGTCAAGTTGGCTCTAAAAGAAATACCACCTCTAACTATAGTTTTATGTAGAGTTTTTATTGCAGCAATTATTTTAAATATAATAAGTGTTTTTTCTGGATTTAAATTTTCAGATTTGATAAAACATTGGAAATCATTTTTAATTATGGGCTTATTAAATAATGTAATTCCTTTTAGTTTTATTACTTTAGGTCAAACAGAAATTGCAGCAGGTCTTGCATCTATACTGATCTCTACAACACCATTATTTGCTTTTATTTTTGCTCATTCATTAACCAAAGATGAAAAATTAACAACAAAAAAGTCAATTGGTGTAATCTTGGGTATTTTGGGCGTTTCTTTAATGATTGGTATTGATTCAATTAAAGGGTTAAGTAATGGTGTTATAGGTGAATCTCTTTGTTTAATAGCATCATTTTCTTATGCTATGGCAGGTATTTTTGGCAAAAGATTAAAAGGAATACCAACTCTACTGACAGCAACAGGTCAGGTTACTATGTCTACAATCTTATTGATCCCAATAGCTTTATTTATTGATCATCCTTTAGCTTTAAAAATGCCCAATCTAACTTCGTTACTATCAGTTTTATCGTTGGGCGTTTTTAGTACTACTTTGGCATATTTAATTTATTTTAAACTTCTACAAAAATCAGGTGCAACAAATACTTTACTTGTAACTTATCTTATTCCTATAAGTGCTTTA
Organism: Candidatus Sericytochromatia bacterium; assembly: GCA_014377055.1. Classification (GTDB taxonomy): domain Bacteria; phylum Cyanobacteriota; class Sericytochromatia; order UBA7694; family JACMQJ01; genus JACMQJ01. The sequence continues at coordinate 2,138 of JACMQJ010000219.1, read as the reverse complement.
CTTTTGGGAATAGAAGTTTTACATGAAGTTATTGAAACACAACATTATCTGGGAATGTTTTTAATAATTTTAGGCTTAATTAGCATTGATGGTAGAATTTTTAATCTAATAAGACCTAATAAAAACTAATTTTTTTTATCAACATTATCCCAAATAAGATTATTTTTTTCTAAATTAATCCCTTCTACTTGAGATAAAGCATCTAATGATTTTAGATAATCAATCCTAGAGTTAAGCTCATTCAAATTAGCATTTTGCAAATCATTTTGAAACTGTAATACTTGATAATTGGTACTCAAACCAAGATTTAACTTTTCAGTTTCAGCCTTTACCTGCTCACTTGTCAATTGTATTGTTTTTTTATTGGCTACAATTCTCTTTTGATTTGTATTTAAGCTTCTGATAGAGTTTCTCACTTCACTAATTAATCTTTGTTGATAATTTTGAATAGTAAGCTTTTGTTTTTCTTGATTTAATAATGATTTTTGGTAGTCATCATCATAGACATTACCAATTACTGGTATCTCAAAATTTAAACCAATACTTAAAAAATAAGCATTAAAACTAAAGAGTTTGCCTAATGCACTAAAATAGTTACTATCAAGACCATTTAAACCTGCACTACCATTAAATGTTAAATCAGGTAACTTATTTTGCTTGGCTATTTCTGTTTGAACCATCAAACTTTGATTATCAATCAAAGAGGATTGATAATCGGGGCGGTTAGCCAAAGATATATTATAACTATCGTTAAAATCTGTACTCATAGCTTTTATTTCAGGTATTTTATCTGTTTTGATACTCATATCCCAATTAAAAGTACTATTAGGATTTAGTAATTTTTTAAGAATATCTTCACTATCTTCTAATGCTTTTCTTCCCTGTAATAAACCTTCTTCTTTGGAGGCAATACTTGACTCTGTTGTTAATAAATCTACTTTTGCCAAAAATCCAGCTTTTTCTTTCTCTATATTTATTCTTAGTAATTCTTTATTAAGGCTAAGAGAGTCTTCAAGTACTTTTAATCTTTCTTTATTTAAAACAATATTCCAATATGCTTGTTGAACTTGACCAACAAGATCAATTGCTTTTGATTTTAGACGTAAATTAGCATTTAAATTATCATTTTTAGCAATAGAGATCCTTCTATAACCATTAAAAGCATTTCTAAGGATCGGTTGTTGAAAATTAAGAGAAAACTTAGGGGTAATAGCAGGATTTAAATCAACTCTAGTTGAATTTGTGTTATCTATACCATTTTGAAATTGTATTGATGCCTGACCATTAGTCAAAAGTTTTTTGGTTGCATACAAATCATAGCTTTGAGAAAAATCTTTTAAAACATTACTACCAGAAATAAATGAATTTGATGAAGAACTAACACTATTTTGAATACTTGGCTTAAATCCTATGATCAAACCAAATTCATCGTATATTCTATTCAATTCAATTTTGGCTGTTTCGGGATTATAACGTTCAATTTTTAGATCAAGATTGTTTTTTAGAGCTAGATCAAGACAATCTTGCAATGATAAATGTATAGGCTTCTCTTCGGCTCTAACAGGTAAATTAGTTGTAAATAAGATCGCTGTTAGAACTAATATTTTTTTTAGCATTTAAATCAAATCACCTGTCACTTTTCTATTTTTAATTAATTCATCCAAATTAGGTTTATTAGGAATATCTTTAACAATTTCACCATCACGCAACCAAATAATCCTTTTTGTACACATTGCAATATCTGGCTCATGAGTTATGATAACAATGGTTGAGCCTTGATTATTTAACTCTTCAAATAATTTCATAATCTCATAACTAGTTTTGGTATCCAATGCCCCTGTTGGTTCATCAGAAAGTAGTAATGTTGGAGTGTTAACCAATGCTCTTGCTATACTTACCCTTTGTTGTTGTCCACCTGATAGCTCTAGTGGTTTGTGCATCATTCTATTAACTAAGCCAACTTTTTCTAGGGCAATTTTTGCTTTTTCTAATCTCTTACTTTTATCCATTCTTGAATAAAAAAGTGGTAAAGAAACATTTTCGAGTGCATTCATATCATTTAATAGGTTGAATGACTGAAAGACAAAACCTATTTTTTGATTTCTAATTTTGGCTAATTGTTTTTCATTATATTTACT
>JACMQJ010000218.1 GCA_014377055.1 Candidatus Sericytochromatia bacterium | reverse complement strand
TTAGAATCTGATCTTGGCTATCTACCATCAAAAAAAGGCACACTCACTTCATGGGCAGAACAAGGGATATTATTATTAAATTCTGTTTTGACAGTTCGTCAAAGCGAAGCTAATTCGCATAAGAACAAAGGCTGGGAAAAATTTACAGATATAATTATTACCAAATTAAATGAAAAATCAGATCCTGTTATATTTTTACTTTGGGGTAATTATGCAAAAAAAAAATCTAAATTAATTAATGATAAAAAACATATAATCATTGAAGGCATACATCCATCACCTTTATCAGCTTATGGAGGTTTTTTTGGTAGTAAACCATTTTCAACAGTTAATAATGCTCTAAAATCTATAAATAAAAAAGAAATTGACTGGGAAATAAAATAATTTTCAGAGCATTAAGTTAAAATTAGTTTTATGATGCTAAGGCAACTTTATCAGAAACATCCGAATAACTCTTGTTGGTGAGAAGTTTTTTGACAATACTTTTATTAAAAGCAAGGACTTTTCCCATTCTTAACTTAATCTCAAGTTGATCCATTTTTGTTAAAATAACTTCTTCTTCAAAGAAATCAAACTTTTTGTCATAAATCATATGTGGCATATTAAAGTGAACAGAAGCATTGTATACATCTTCTAAATATTGTTCTTTATTATCAGATTTTTCATAATATCTTTTGATTGCCTGTGCATAAAATGCGTGATGCTTAAACTCATCTTTTGAAATATATGATAAAAGCTCTGTAACAAACTTTGATTTAGTTTTTTTGATAGCTGTTTGATAAAACTTAGCGGTTACTAACTCTTGAATAGCTGTATAAGTTAACATACCGCCTATACTAGAATAACAATCGCTTACACAACTTTCTTTTTGTAAATCAGAAAAATGACTTTTGGAGATTTGATCGTAATAATATTCACCTTTTTCAGCCTTATCATAATATTTTTCATTACCTTGAATGTCCAAAATATCAGCAAGCTTTTTTAGTGCAAAACTATGCCTATGCTCTTCTCCTGCCCATAATGTGACAAATTGCCACAATTCCCATTCTTTTTCGATACCTCTTACTTTAGTCCATGTCTCAGTATAATGCGGTACACCATGCTCAATAACGGATGTAGCAAGTATTATTTGCTTATCGAAATCTGATATATTTTGCTTATCTATTTTGTCCCAATTTAAATCATTTACTCTCCAGCCAGTTTTTTCTGACATTTCATAGTATTTTTCAAATTCGTTCATCTGAACCTCAATATTTTAACCATTTAATCTATAGTAAAGTTAAATAATTGTCTAACTCTACTACATGCTTAAGTTATAGCAACCATTGAGGATTAAGTCTGTCATAGAATTATTTTAATTGTCATAGTTCTGTCACAATTTGGTCATAATTTAATTTTTGTATCTATCAAAATAAACTCTTAAGATTATTATTCATACAGCAAAATTAATTAGATTAAAATATATAATATAATCGAACAGTTAAAAATTATATATACAGAAAGAATAAAATAATGAAATACGATATTACTATTATTGGCTCAGGACCAGGAGGATATGTAGCCGCAATTAGAGCTTCCCAACTAGGTTTTAAAACCGCTTTGATTGAAAAATATGATGCACTAGGAGGTACATGTCTTAATGTAGGTTGCATACCATCCAAAGCGTTACTTGACTCATCTGAACATTATCATAATGCTCAACATACTTTTAAAACTCATGGTATCGAAATAAGCGATCTTAAAGTAAATTTAGAGCAAATGATCAAACGAAAATCTGACGTAGTTAAGCAAACGTCCGATGGTGTTTCTTTTTTAATGAAAAAAAATAAAGTGGATGTATTTCATGGATTAGGCTCATTTGTTAATAAAAATAAGATACAAATAACGGATAAAGATGGCAATAAAACTGAAATAGAAACAGATAAAACTATCATTGCTACAGGCTCAAAGCCAGCAACTTTACCAAATATTACAGTTGATAAAGATAGAATAATCACATCGACAGAAGCTTTAAAATTAAAAGAAGTTCCAAAACACTTGATTATTATAGGTGGTGGTGTAATTGGTCTTGAGCTTGGATCTATTTACAAAAGATTAGGATCAGAAGTAACTGTAATAGAGTTTATGCCTGAGATTGTTACAGTCATAGACTCTGATCTCAGTAAAGAACTAAGAAAAGTATTAACTAAGCTTGGTATAAAATTTAATCTCAATCATAAAGTTACATCAATAAAAACCGAAGGCGAGCAAGTTAAAGTTTTTGCTGATAATGAAAAGGGTGAGCAAATAGAGTTTATAGGAGATTATTGTCTTTTTTCAATTGGTAGAAAAGCATATACAGAAGGATTAGGATTAGAAAATATTGGTATTAAAACTGATAATCGTGGAAAAATAAAAGTAAACGAGCATTTGGAAACAGAAATAGCTGGAATTTATGCAATAGGTGATGTTATTGATGGGGCAATGTTAGCTCATAAAGCTGAAGAAGAAGGAGTATTAGTTGCCGAATACTTAGCAGGACAAAAACCACATATTAATTATCTTTTGATTCCAAACGTAATATATACTTGGCCAGAAGTTGCTTGTGTGGGTTACACTGAGGAGCAGTTAAAAAATAATGGAACAGCGTATAAATCTGGTATGTTTCCATTCAAAGCCTCTGGAAGAGCAAGAGCCAGTATGGATACAGATGGATTTGTTAAGGTCTTGGCAGATAAAAATACGGACGAAATTTTAGGTGTTCATATTATTGGTCCTAGAGCAGCTGATATGATTGCTGAAGCTGTAGTGGCAATGGAGTTTAGAGCCTCAGCTGAGGATATAAGTCGTATGTCACATGCTCATCCTACTTTTACTGAGTCATTTAAAGAAGCATGTCTGGCCGCCACAGATAATAGAGCCTTACATATTTAATTAAAAAAAGGTCGATTCATCTGAGTTGACCTATTTATTAATAAATTTACATTAAATTAACTAATTGGCAACAAAATATTATTTTATCTTTTCTAATTTTTTTAATTGTATTAAACTTAATGAATAAAATTTTATTATGAATAGAAAGAATAATTATGAATGTCGAAGAAATAACCTATAGTGTTAAGCAGGAGAGTCAATTTATTATCTCTCTTAGGGATGAGATGTCAAAAGTTATTGTTGGTCAAAGTCAAATGGTTGATAGTCTACTAATGAGTATCTTTTCTAATGGTCATATCTTATTAGAGGGTGTACCAGGATTAGCAAAAACAACAGCTGTTAAAGCTTTATCCGAAATTTTAAATTTGGATTTTAAAAGAATTCAATTTACACCTGATTTACTACCCGCAGATTTGATTGGAACACAAGTATATATTCCAAGAGAGGGTACTTTTACTACAAGAAAAGGACCTATTTTTAGTAATATAGTTTTAGCAGATGAGATAAATAGAGCTCCATCCAAAGTTCAGAGTGCCTTGCTTGAAGCAATGCAGGAGCATCAAGTGACAATTGGTGGTGAAACATATCATTTACCAGAGCCTTTTTTGGTCTTAGCAACTCAAAATCCTATTGATCAAGAAGGAACGTACACATTGCCAGAGGCTCAATCTGATAGATTTATGTTTAAAATAAAAGTATCTTATCCTACCAAAGAAGAAGAAAAAGAGATTGTCAAAAAAATGTCAATCACAGAGACAGTAAAGCTTAGAAAACTTGTTGATACTAGTGACATTATGAGAATAAGAAGCCTGATCGAAAAAATATATATTGACGATAAACTTCAAGATTATATTATCAATTTGATTTTTGCTACAAGAGAGCCACAAAAATATAATCTAACTTTTGAAAATATTATTCAATATGGAGCTTCACCAAGAGCAAGTATTTTTTTAACAAAAGCTTCCAAAGCTAGAGCTTTTTTAAATGGTAGAGGTTATGTTACACCTCAAGATATAAGAGCAGTAGGCATGGATATTTTAAGACATAGAATTTTATTATCTTATGAAGCTGAAGCTGAAAATTTGACTACAGAAGATATAATTAATAGAATATTTGATAAAATTGAAATTCCCTAAATAGGATTTAACGGGGTTGACGGGACTCGAACCCGCGACCTCCTGCGTGACAGGCAGGCGCTCTAACCAGCTGAGCTACAACCCCATTTTGAGAAACTCTCAAAAGTCCTGATTGGTTTAAATCAGTAAAGGTATTATATATTAGACTTAACTAAATGACAATACCTTCTTTATTATCTCTTAATTATTTTTCAGATTATTTTTGTCAAAAAGCCATCTTTCAGAACCAATTATTTTGTCCAAAGCTTCTGCTAATGATGATAATACAAATTCTCCATCATTTAATTTTTGTTGACTAATCCATTCAGAAATATTATGTTCCTTAATCTTTCGGCTTATTGCACAGGCTATAATTACTTCTTTACTGATTTTATGAACTTCCTTATTATCATTTTCACTATTGGTAAGAATAATACCAGCACTAGCTATAACTGGTGAATACTGATTTTCAAAGCCAAGATTTTTTACTAAACTAGAAACTATAAAAAATACTGTCTTTGGATCTATACTAATATGACTGGCTATATACAGAGATTGGCATAGATAAAAATTACTTTTTGATAAATCCAGTTCAGCTAATCTATTAAGGATATGGATAATCTCTTCCCACATACTATTTTCAACTAATAATTTTACTGAGCGTAGATGTAAAGTTTTTTCTAACTCTTGATTATTTTGTTGTTTTGCAACCCATGCTAGATTATTTAGACTAGCAGCTATACCAATTGAATCTTTTAATTTTTCTTTGATTATTATAGATCTATTCCATAATTCTTTTGATTTATCTATATCACCACGACTAGCCCACATCGTTGCCATATTATGTATCATTAGAGCTTTTGATCCTTGTTCGTCATTACTATCATATAGTTTTATAATTTTTTTCCAATATTTTTCAGAAAAATCAAGTGGAAAGTGTTGTGCTGTAAATAAAGCTATTTTATATAAAATCTCTGTTCGTAAATCTTTGTCTGTTGAGTGCAGTATTTTATCATACACTTTTTCAGCACCATTAATATTTCCTGTATTTAAAAACTCTAATGTATTATCAATCTCTTGATCTGTGTTATCTTCTTGATTTAATTCATTCATATTATTTTTATTTTGAATCTCTTTTTAATACTCTTAATTTATTATAGAAAATATAGTCAATAATATCTGTTTTAAAAAAAATTTGCAAACAAAAAAGCGAGCTTTAGGCTCGCTTTTAATTATTCTATATAATTTTAGAAACTATCAATTGTTTCAGGGTTGTATTTTACAAGAATTTCTCTTGCAAGTGATGCTCTTGATTCATCAGTATGAACCATAACTAATATGCTACCTTTATTGAACTGACGATTATAAAAGTCTGAACGATCATTTGGAATTCCTTCATCATTAAGAATACCGATTAATGTACCAGCTGTCGCACCAATTGCAGCTCCACCTGCTGCAGCTGTTATTGCTGCTGCCAAAGGTCCAGCTGCTAATACAGGACCAATACCTGGTATTAATAACATACCGATACCAGCAACTATACCTAATACACCACCAGCTGTAGCACCCTTAATCATCGCTTTTGGATCTTTCTCTGCAACTTTATGTTTATCATCAAAATTTCTTTCTTCATTTATTTCATCTACTACATCTTTATCTACATATTTTGTTTCGGTAACTGTTACTGTATCTGAATCCATATTGTTATGAAGAAGGTCTCTACCAACAACTTTGTCATCCATAAGTCTTACTGCACCATCTAATCTTGATGCTGAGTTATCTGGTGTTCCAAATCTGTTACTTCCGATATTTCCAGCTGGATAATCCTCAACTACCATTGTAGAACCGGACTCACCTCTCATGGTTGGATCCATTGTTCCACGAGGATAAACGTCACTACCACTCAAACCTGATCTATAAAAATCATTAGATTTTTCAACAACAACATCTGGATAAGCGGTTGCTGTACTATGTGTAACGACTTCGTCACTTGATTGATTGTAATCTCTTGCAAGAACTGAAATATCTCCTCTATCAAAACCGTTATTGTTCAATTCGTCTAATAATGAATCTACTGTACTAGAATCTGAAAATATCCCTACTACTTTATTTGAAAATGATGTACTTCCCATTTTATTTAATCTCCTAATATTTTAAAAATTTATAATTCTCAGCAGTGTTTAATAAAACTTAACTGAACATATATTAAGCTTAACATGTCGATGAAGTTATGTAAAGTACTTTTGTAAGGTTTTCTTAAATTATTTTTAATTAGTGCAAATTTAATCAATTAAAGTATCTATTTAAATAAGCTTTTCATTGAATCAAGAATCTACTCA
>JACMQJ010000217.1 GCA_014377055.1 Candidatus Sericytochromatia bacterium | reverse complement strand
TGACAGGAAAGCAGCTAAACTAGTATACAAATTATTAGAAGGAAGTTTAACAATAGCCTGAACAGTTTGAATTATGCACTCATTTTAATAGTGTGTCAACAATATTTTTTAAATATTAATAAACAAAATCTATATTTTGACAGTTTTTTTATTAAATTTATTATTTTTTAATTCATCTTCCAAACCAATATATAGCTTGGTAGTGATAATTTTTTTATGTTCTAAATAAATATCATCAAAATCTGTTATTTCTTGTATTTCTTTGAGATCTACATTTTTAAAGCAATAAAATTTTCCCAATACAGAATCTGGGCAAAACTTAAAAGATTTTAATTTGTTGTCGGAACAATTAAAATTTTTACCTACCTGCTTGGGTGCAAACTCAAGGGTATGTTGCAGAATAATAAATAACCTGTAAAATCTATTCATTTGAAGTATTTTTAACGTGGTTGAGCAATTTTTATCTACAAGGCAGGTTTGCCTATTATTGTCATTCTCTCTATCTTCTTTTTTTACTCCTGGAGGACATAGAAGATTTTCTTTAAATTCTATAAGGCAAACCTTCGCTATAGACAGTAATGCTCAACATATTGTATGTTATTCTAGAGTTTCAAGTCATGATCAAAAAAAAGATTTAGTCTCACAAGAGGCTAAACTCATTAAATATTCACAAAATTTACCTAACTTTAATAACAATATTATTTCAATTACTGATTTAGGTTCTGGATTAAATTATAAGAAAAAAGGTTTAAATAAGTTAATTTCCATGATTTTCTGTAACCAAGTTAACACTCTAGTTTTAAATCATAAAGATAGATTGCTAAGGTTTTTAATTAATATTTAAACTTTGTGATTTTTTAAAAAGTTATTATTATAGAGCAAGCTAAAGACAAAATTTTTGAAAAAACTTCTGTAGGCTGATGTGATTGATGACTGTACTTTATGCTAAATTATATGGTAAAATAAGTAATAAAAATAGTATTAACTAATTTTTTTATTACATAGGAAGTAATCTCTCTTTTTACCTTGCTATAAATATTGATTTATATTATTATACAGCTATAAATGCAAACAACATTAACTTCAACTCTATTTGAAAATCAAGATAATATCCAATTGATAAAAAATCAATTAGATAGAGTTGTTGTTGAGCATGGTTTAATCCAAAGAAAATTATACAAAGATATAATCTCTTACAAATTAAAAAATAAAATTAAAGATTTGCCAAATACTAAAATTAATGAATTAAAATCTAGTTACCAGTTAAAATACAATGTTAATTCCAGGCAATATAATTCAATTTATCTTGAGTTAACAGGTAAAATTAATTCTGTTCTACAGTTAAATAAAGGTTATATTACTGATACAAAAAGTAATATTAAATCATTAGGTAAAACTATTCAAACTAAGAATAAAACACTAACTTCAGCAATTAACTCTGTTGAAATTTATAATAAAAATTTAATCAATAAAGACTTAATTACTGAAGATAACAACTCTACTCAAACTAAAATTAATATATTAGAAAATAATATAAATAACTTGAGGAAAAAACTTTTTTATTTAAGTGATAAATTAACCAAAGCTAAGAATAAATTAAATAAATTAGAATTAATTCAGTCTACTGGTGATCCTAAATTATGTTTTGGTAGTAATAAATTATTTAGACAACAATTTGAAATAGAGAAAAATTTACTTAATCCTAAATACAAAAATTTAACTCCTTTTAAAACTTTTACTTCTTGGAAAGAATCTTGGTTAGACAGTAGAAATAAAAGTTTCTTTCTAGTCGGTTCTAGCGATGAGACTTGTGGCAACCAAAATTGCCAAATAAAACAGATTATTAATAATTTATATGAAATTAAACTTAACATTAATCCCAAAGAAAGTAAATTAACTAGTAGATACATTAAGTTTAAAATATACCTGCATAATGATAAAAATAATACTTTAGATAATGCTATTAATTTAAAACAAGCTATTACTTTTAGATTTAATAAAGTAGATGGTTATAAAATATTCATCAGTTTAGATAAAACTAAGCAACAAACTAAAGTTATTAGTAATAAATTATTAGGAACTATTGGAGTAGATATTAAT
>JACMQJ010000036.1 GCA_014377055.1 Candidatus Sericytochromatia bacterium | reverse complement strand
TCCATTACTAATTAGGTCTTGTAGTAATTTTTTATTATTAACTTCAATAACTGCTGAAACTGATTCAAGAATAGATAACATTGAAGTTGAAATTAAAGTTGCAAGACTTATTTCTGAGTTTTCGCCATTTTCTTTAATTTTATTAACTTGTGCTTCAAGATCCACAGCCAAAGTACTTAAATGTTGATCAAGCATTGATAAGATCTGTATTTTAGTATAACCAAAATCCATTTTTTTACCTCTTTATAATCCAAATATCCGATTTAGCAAATTTTACAGTTTTGAATCAGTTCTGGCAATAGACAAATATTTTTTAAATAATATTTTTTGTTCATTTTCAGACAATTTCCACTTTATATTTGAGCTATTTAATTTTTTTATTAATTGATAAACCGTTACAGCAACACTAACAGAGATATTAAGACTTTCTGTAAAACCAAACATAGGTATTTTCATATATAAATCAGCATTGTTAATTACATAATCACTTAATCCCTTTTCTTCTGTGCCAAAAATAACAGCAATTTTATTATTCAGTGGTAAATCATTTAGATCGTAATCATTTTTATGAGGTGTCGTTGCTACTATTTTGTATCCCTGAGATTTTAATTTATTGATACAAATCTCAGAATTATTAACATTTCCTTGATCATAACGATTAATATTTAGGTAACTATCAGACCCTGTCGATAAGTTATGATCAAGATTAAATTTATTCTTATTTTCAATAGTATGTAAATTTAATATACCAAGACTTTCACAACTTCGTATTACAGAGTTAGCATTATGAGCCTGATATAAATCTTCAACAACAACTGTTAAATAATCGGTTCTATCAGCAACAATTTGATTTATTTGAGATATAAGTTCTTCCATTACAATTTTTCTGCCATTATAATCATTGATGATGAATCGACTGTATATTCACTTTTTTCATTATCTCCATACACTTCAACTATCTTTAAACCTACTTGATTAAATAAAAATTTAAATTCAGTATATGAATATAATCGGACACTCTGCATAACTTTATTTGCTTTACCTTTATTGACTATTATTTGATCAGAAATCCATCTGCTTGTCATAATATCAAAATTATTCATAGCCATAAAAACTTGATTATTTGGATACAATAGCCATACTTGCTTATTTCGTAAAGTTTCTTTAATAGCCCATTCTCTATTAAGACAATCTATAACTAATTTTCCACCTTTTTTTAGAGCTTTTGACATATTTTGTAAGCTCTTAAAATTATCAGCTTCATCAAAATAACCAAAGCTAGTAAATAAATTGATAACAGCATCAAACTCTTGCTCAAAGTTAATTACCCTCATATCTTCTAATATATAATTAACATTTTTTGATACATCAAGCTCAACACTTGATTTTTTTGCTAATTGAATAAACGCATCCTTATAATCTATACCTGTCACTTTGTATCCTCTTTTAGCAAGTAGATTTGAGTGCCTACCATATCCACAAGGTAAATCAAGTATTGTTGAATTTATTGGAAGATTCAGAATATTTTCAATAAAATTAACTTCTTGATGATTAACTTCTTCTGTGAGCATGGGAAGATGAGTATTTAGATACTGATCACCAAAAAAATTATCCATCCATTCCATATATATTTCTCGTTATTTTTAATTTATTCTGGTTATTATAAATTATTTTTGATGAGAATTAGTGAAGATACTAATAAATTAAATATTTAAAAATAAATTTTACATAAATTTAGGCGATTATATTAAAAAAAGATGTCATTATTGAAATATTGTTAAAAAAGAGATACAAAACTTTTTTACAAAATAATGTAATAAATTGAATTTGATAATAAAAAAATATTTTAAATTAGCTTAGATTTACATAATTTAAATTTTTATTGTATCTTTCCAATTATAGATATTTTTTAATATTTTTCTATTTGTTACTATTTTTTATACCATTTTAATATTATTTTTAGTATTATATATTAAAGTGTTTTTGGCTATTTTTAATTAGATAAAGGCTTATTGGATAGTTGGTTTTATTTTAACTGGCTCTTTTAGAGTTTAATGAATTAAGTCTATTTTTGATGTATCTATTTAGGCTAATTTTAAAAAATCCTGATAAAATAGATTGAATTTTATCATTTAAAATTTAAAATGTATATTTATATGTTAGTATTGCCATTTTACAATTAGTAAGTTACTATTATTTCATAAAATAGTATAAAATAAGTAAAATTTTTATATGTATAAGTTTAAAGGGGAAAATTAATGAATTTAGTTAATATCGGATATGGTAATGCAGTTTCAGCTGATAAAGTTATCGCTATAGTAGCTCCAAGCTCAGCACCTATCAAAAGAATTATCCAAGATGCTAGAGATGCTAACAAATTAGTAGATGCTACTTACGGAAGAAAAACTAGAGCAGTTATCATAACAGAAAGCAACCATGTTGTTTTATCTGCATTACAAGCTGAAACAGTTGCTAACAGATTAGGCGACGACTAAATAGATTTCAATAAAAAAGCCCTAACTTTCAAAAGTTAGGGCTTTTTTGTTTGAAGAGGTTGGAGGTAAACC
>JACMQJ010000216.1 GCA_014377055.1 Candidatus Sericytochromatia bacterium | reverse complement strand
TTGTATAACTTTTGATAATGAAAACTCATTTATACCTCTACTAGAAAAATTATCTCCTACATTATTGTTAATCTCAATCCAAAGATTATTTAACCAAACAGATAAAGCTTCCCTTTCTTCTTTTCTTAATTCATTAACTGGATCAATAAAAAAACCTTTTTCTTTATCAACCCAACTCAAAACACCTTTTTCGATTTTATATTCGCAAGCTGTACAAACTAGTGTATTCCAATGTGACATACCAATTGGCATATTATTATATTTAAAAATATAGACTATTTCTTTTGGGGTATTTTTATCCAGAGTATTTTTAGGTAATAAGCTAAGTAATACTTTTTTAAATTCTGATGACTTATCTAAAATAATTTCTGATGAAGTTAAGTTCAATCTTCTAATATCTTTTAGAGCAAGTGTTGCTAACATAGCTCTCCACTCTCCTTTTATATGTTTATGTAAAGGGTGGTTAGAATTAAGTAAAGCCATTTCAAAAATAATATTTCTTGACCAAACATCAGGTATAGCATCAATTTCAAAATAATCAGGAGATTGTTTATCAACATCAAACCTTTTACCCAAATTATTCAAGTACTTAACATGTCTTGAGCTTACTTTTCCAGGCTTATGTGTTGTAGTACTATCATCAATGGGGTAAAGATTTGAATTATCCTCTACAAGTAGAGGTCTTAAAGGATGTGGCATTTTTTATTTTCCTCTTTAAAGATGATGATCTAATGAAGATCTATAAAGTTCACTGATAACAATTCCTAGATTGGTTGCTTCTGAAGAATTGCCAAAGTTTTTGGCAAAGATACCTTCAAAGTCTAAGATTGAAGCTGTTTTTGCTTTTGTACCAAAAATACCTGCTTTTACTTCTAGCTTTTTTCCATGTATAAAATCACCAAAGCTGAAATCACCTTTATCATTTCTTTGGGGTGGTATATGTTCATCTCTGACCAGCTTAACAGTTATTCCATTTTGTGATGATATTTGTTGTATAGTTTTTAGCCATGACAAAAATCCTGAACAATAATTTTGAATTGAATCAAATAAAACTGCATCTTCTTTTTTTGGATGATTGTTCGGAAAAGCTTTTGCATACCACGGATATGTAGTTACAGCTTGTTGATGAGGCATTGTTTCATAAGATTTTTTCATAACTGAATATATTTTTGTTGAATAAGCATAAGAAAAAGAAGCAAATTTACCCAATTTATCGATAGTTTCATCAAAAAGTAGATCATTCCAATTTATTTCTTTGGCGAAATTTCTTGATACTTCATTATATTTTGATCCACCTTCTTGATTCATTTTTGTAAAAAAATCAACTGCTATCAGTCCTGCATATAGCTCTAAGAAATGAGGTGCATTCTTTTGACTTGTCCCACCTTTAGAGGTCTCGTCAGATGTTTTGGTCAAAAAATTATCGGACAAAGTATAGATACTGTCACATAAATCATAAAATTTTTGATTGTAATAATATTCCAAAGCCATTTTAGTTTTTAGTTTAAAGTTTTCTGATTTTGCACTAGGATCGTCACTCTCATTATCTTTAAAATTAAAATATGGTAGCATTAATAGAACTCCAATTTTTCGTGAAATACTTTCGTTATTTCCTGCACCAACGGCTTTTTTTATTAATTTAACCAATGTTGGTATTCCAGAAGCTCCAGTTCCACCAAAGATAGAACCCATAAGAAAAACTTTTGCATCTGTATCTGAGGTGATAGCATTAAATAACTTGTCAAAACTTTCAAACTCTTTGGCAACGATACTACTACCTACAGAAGGCCAGCCCAAAAAGCCATTTTCAAATGTGCTTTCTCTTTTTTTACGTGGATATAATACTTCAAATAATTCTCTTTCTGGTTGACTCATTAAATCGTATTTAAATATATCTTCAAGTTTTACAGAATTATGATAGTTGGCAAAAGGTGACCATACTTTATGATTAATAATATTAGTACCAAAAACCTCAGAATTACCAAGTGATGAGCCTGACAAAGCTAATTGTTTTTTTATCTGAATATATTTATCAACCGTTTCGATTGACTCATTTAAATTACCATTAGTTTCATCAGCATCAACAAAATAGACATTTAATTTTTCACCAGCCAGAAAACCAGCAGAACAAAGATAGGTTAAAGCTCTGATACACCTTGCTCCTGTACCACCCACACCTAAAACATATAAACTCATAAATTATATTCTCCTAAAAATCAGTTAAATCTTTTCTTTATTTCGTAAGATCCGACAGCAGTAGTTCCACAAAGAATAAATGTAGAAACATAAAAAGGTAAAAATCCTGCAAATATATAATTACTGTATGACCAAAATAATAAGCTCACTGATTTTATAATTGGTGTATAACCCACGCCACCTATCAAACAGATACCAATCAAAATAATAGCAAATACATTCCACATCGGAGTTAAGTTTTCACCTGATTTTCTTGATGAATAAATTAAAATAAATCCTAAACTCAAGATAAAAGAAATTATTAATATAATCATTGAATATCTATAAACAAAGAAGTCTAACCATAATCTTATGGAAAATTCATTCATCTTAAAAGTATTACCAATTAATGAACTATAATTCATAACGCCTGTATAACTTGATACACCAAATATTTCATAGAATATTTTTTTGTATGCACCTAATTCATAAAATAGTTTCATAATTACATAAAAAACACCATGAATCATTAAGGTTGATATTATATTTCCGATTTTACTATTAGTAAAAAAATTCAAAGTTAATCCTCTCTTTATTATAAATTTCTAAGGTTTTTTAATATAATAATAAAACTCTGCTACATTAAGCTTCTTATCATTAAATAACTGCTTTCCTGATTTTTTATTTTCTTTATATTCCATTGAGTTTAGAATTGAATCAATAAAATTACTTAAATTTGGTGTTAAGCCACATTTTGTATTTGTACTATTAGTAAGGCATTTTCTTTTTTCAACTTCGCTGATACTTAAACGATTATAATTACTAACAGTGTTATAAGTATAATTCTTTTCATTAATAGCATTACCAAAACTATTGAGGTTAGATGGATATAGCTTTAGTTTCAATCTATAAATATTACTATTTAATTCTTTTGTATTGATATTAATATTTATTTTGGCTGATAATGGTATGGATTTGGCTGGAATACTTTTAACTCTTATATTTTTTGTATCAAGCTCTGATGTAAATAAATCAGCTTTTGATTTTGGATTATTTTTAATCTGATAACCTGCGACATGTACATATTGTTTGAATTTTGCTTCAACATCAACAAATTTATTATCAACCGAATCAAATCTCTCAAAACTAATTTCAGCTTTTAAATTTTTAAAGTCAGGAGTATATTCAAATTTTTCAAATTCCAAAGTTTTTTCAATTTGCAAAGAGCTATTTTCATCAGATAAAATAAATTGCTTAACTCTTGGGTCATTTTTCTCACATTCTACTATTTGATCTGATTCTTCGATACTATTTTCAGGTATTGAGATTAGTTTAAAATTTGCTTTGGGAATTCGATCAAAATCAATTTTATGATAAATAATATGATGTGAAAAAATAGTTAAGTCTGAGTAGTTTAAATGTAAGCTCTCGTTGCTTTTCATTTCTAAAAAATATTTTTTAACATCACCATATTTTCCTAAGATCATAACAAAAACATTTCTGCCACCATTATAATTGTATGATTGTGAATTACCGTCAGGATTAACAATACCTTTAAATGGTAATTTTAGAGATACTAAGCCCACAGACAGACCTTTTGTGATATAAGAGGAGATTAAATTATTAACCAAATTAAAGTTTGGATCTAACATTTTCTGAGAAAAATCTGTCACAATAACATTTAATCGTTCTTTTTTAAAGTTTGGAGAAGAAATTATATTTTCAATAGCAAGACTTTCGCCTGAATAATTTCCAGAATCTAAGAACTTTTTGTTATCAGCTTTTACAATACCATCTTTATTAAATTTAAAAAAATTATGACCTGTTTTTGAATATATTTGAATAGGTAAGTTTGATATTTTATCAACTAAATCATTGTATTTATCAGAACTATCAACAAATCCTTTTAAATATCTTGATGAATTAACATACGTATCTACTAATAGTTCAGATGATTGTTCCGCTTTAGGATAGTCAATATCTTTGGATTGTTCAGGACATGGAGGATGTTTTTGACATGATAATAATGTTAAAGGTATTGCCAGTAATATAGTATATTTTATTAAACTTAGTTTCATGTACTGTCTTTCAATTTTTATGCAA
>JACMQJ010000215.1 GCA_014377055.1 Candidatus Sericytochromatia bacterium | reverse complement strand
TTTTAAAATCTGGGAATCTTTATTGCTGCTACCTTGGTCAGCTACATAAACAGCTCCACCTTCATCAACAGTTATTGCTACAGGTTTTGTTGCACTGCTAGAAAATGAAACACTTAATTGACCACTTGAAGTAAATCTTTTGATCATTGTACCATCAAGAACGTATAGATCCCCATTACGACTATCTACAGCTACATCAATAGGTGAGGCTAAATTAGTTGTCACAACATCTTGAACTTGATTTGTTAAGTCAGCTTTTTTAATAGTAACTCCACTTACAGCATAGACATTACCTTGATTATCGGCACCAATACCACCAGTAGCTGTTAATCCTATGATTGGTGTTGATGAGGCAAGGCTAGAATCAGTTTTACTTACTGTTGAACCATTTGCAATAAAAACACTACTACCACCAGCTGCAACATCTGTACCACTTGTTGTTTTAACAACTGTTACTTTTGCTTTTGAAGCATCTATTATGTAAGATTTAGCTGAATCTACTGCTAATAAAGTATTTCCTGAAATAGCTAAACCTTGAACTGTTTTACTAATTGGATGTGATAAGCCTAAAAATGCTGTACCAATATTTTTCCAACTTTTACCATCTGATGAGCCCATTTTTATGACTGATCCATATTGTAAAAGCCCTTTTGTATCAGCTACAGAAACATAAATTGTACCTCCAGAAACAGCAATTCCTTTTGCTTGCCAAGCACTAAATGTTGCTTGATCAACTTTAAAAGAAGATATTTGTGCATTAGGTGTACCATTTGCTACAGCTTCAATATTAGTCGTTTGATTATAAGTATTACTTAGGTCTTCAACAGGTATAGAGCTTTGTGGAGCTACTGATGGTGTTGGAACTACTGCAGTTGTTCCAACTCTTTTACCACATGAAGTTAGGCTCATGGAAGCAACTAACATCATTATTGTGATTCCAGCTCTTAAATTCTTATTTGTGCTTCTCATAATTTTAACCTAAACCTACTTTATACATATAAATTATTATACTAACATAGTCTTATATACTTACCAATCTTAATCATAAAATTAAAATTAGTTAATTCAAAATCTTTTTAACTATTTAACATCTGCTGTGACTTTATCAACAGTTGCTTGATCAATTATTCCTTTTTGTAATAAATCTTGGGCGGATTCTATCGCTGATTTTGTAAGTATTACACCTTGATACTTAGGATCACTTGATTCTGCTTGATTTACATTATTAATATATATTCCTATAATATTATTTGGAAATTCTTTTTTAACTGTTAAATATACTTGTGAATCAACTTGGGTTGTATCACCAAAACAGATAAATTTTTTATTTGGAAAAGCTTTGATTATTAATCTAATTTTTGATATTTTATAGTTTAATGTATCAGAAGGATTAGGATCAACTGTACTTCCCGATTTTTTCATATCAATTGAACCATTAGGAAAATGATTTTCTCTCAAAAAGTTTTTTACTCTTTGATACAAAAGTACTGGGCCACCTGTTACATAAAAAACTGAATTACCGACACTTTGCTGACCATTAAGTATTCCATTATAGAGATCTGATACTCCCTCAACTTGCTTATCTGTTTTGTAATTACCAATCAAAATACCTTTGATCATTTTGATCAGATGTCCAACACCAGTATATTTGGCTGTGTCATCAAAATCAGAAATAACACCTATTTTCTCTGTTTTTGCATCATCTATTATCACTGAGTCTTGTGCTACATCATATTTATATTTTGTACCAGATAATTTTGCTAAAACATCATTAACACCTAACTTAAAATTAGTATTATCAAATTCTACTTTAAAAAATCCTTTACGATCTGTTTTTCCAGTCTTGGCAACTCCGTTAACAGAAACATTTACATCTACATTGCTGATTGGATCTGGAGTTAAAAACTTGATGGTTCTGATAAAATTAGTAAATTTGCTATCACCAACACTATCTGGAGTGATTGATTTTTTTTCAAAAACTCTTCCTGTAACAAAAAACTTTTCTGGAGTACCATAATTTTCATACATTTCAATTGTGGCTTTATGGTTCAAAAAAGAAAAAAATGATTGTGATTGATATTGGCTTGGTGTTGCTAATGTTATATTTTCAGGAATAATACCACTAGAAAGCTGATCAATACTACTACTTAGATTAGAGTCAGGAAAATGCTTATAATAATTTTCATCTATAATTATTTCTTCTGATTCTACTGCTTTGGCAAATTTGTTAGTAACACTATTTATCTGATATTGATTATTATTGTCTTGTACAGATGATGAATTAATATTAGAATCACTACAACCAGTAATCATAATAATGGATAATAGTGATAATATAAATTTATTATTTATTCTTTTCATTACATTTTCACGCTAAAATACCAGATACCAATATAATTAGTTATATGAATAATTATATAATTACTTTCTTCTATTAAACATTTCTTTACCTAAAATTAAATTTATTTTAAAAATTAAGCTTTTTATGGTTTGACAATGTACGAATGGAAAAATATACTTTACTAAAAGTTAACTTTTAATTAATTATATCTTTACATTTATGGTAGCAAGATTTACTCAAAAGTGTGGATAATTATATTGATTAAGCGTGTTAGGGATATTTTTAAGTTTGGAGAAACTGTCATGAATAATAAAAAAATTATATCAATAGTTGCAACGGCTATTTTATCAAGTTCAATAATCGTCAGTTGTGGTAAATCTTCTCCTCAACTCCCTGCTAATATTTATAATCCTGTTAACAATAACAATCCTTATAATCCAAATGATCCAAGTAATCCTTATGCTGGTGGTGGGACTAATTCACCTATTTCAACTATGGGATCTGTTGTCGGTAGAGTAGTAGATTCAACTGGTCAAGGTCTTCCAAATGTTCTTGTTTCAATTAAAAATGTTTCAACTACAAGTACTGCTACAGGTGATTTTCAATTAAACAATGTAATTACAGGTCAACAAGTAATGTTACTTAACTACGGTAATAGACAACTAAATATTAATGTTAACGTAGTTGCTGATACTGCTGTTACACCAGATGTTAATCCCGTACAATTTTCTAATAATGGAACAGGTGGATCTGGAGTTGCTAATAGTCAGCTAAAATCATTCAAAGTTGACCAAAGTTTTTTGAATAAATGGCAAGCTGAAAGTCTTTCTGTATCTGGCGGAAAAATATATGTAGCAGCATCTGATACAAGAAGTTTGTTCAAAAAAGGAACTATCGTTAGCATGAGTGCTGAGGACGGTAAAAGTTGGAAAGATGTAGCCGTAAAATGGTTTGGTTTAAAACATACTATTCCCAAATCAATTCATGGTGTTGCTGTTAATGGACCAAATTTACTTGCAGTGGACACAGAAAGCTCAATGTATAGTGTAGCGAATAACAAAAAAGTAACTACAATTAAGTCTGGTGCTGGAACAGATATTGCTGTAGGGTCTGATTCGTCAGTTTATATAGTTAATGGTAGTAAAGTAGAAAAAACTGATTCGTCAGGTCAATCAAGAACTGCGATACCTAACTTAACTGCTTCTGGTGGTATTGGTGCAGATGGAAAAGGTAATCTATATGTTGTGAGTGGTTCATCAATCAAAAAAGTTGACTCAGGTAAAAATGTTACTGATTTAATTACTCAAGGTACTACTGATCCTATAGATGTCGCCGTTGATGACAAAAACGGTTTTATTTATGTATTAGAATCAAGTCAAGTAAAAAGATTTACCTTAACAGGTACTTTGCTTTCAAACTTTGGCAATGGTTCAACTAAAGCTGTAAGTATTGCAACTGACGAAGTTGGTAATGTATATGTTGCAGATAAAGGTACAGATAATAAAACATCTAAAGTTGTTAAATTTGGTGCTGTAACCACAGGAGTATCAACATTTCAAAATACCGATTTTTTAAAAAATAATTTAAATTTTGATGGTACAGGAGGAGATACTTCTAATGCAACAACCGAAGATACAGCAGCTACAGATACTACCACAACTACAGATACAACAACCGCAGGTACTACAGCTACAGATACAACAACCAAATAACTCTTTTAAGATTGATAAAGATTAAAAAGAGAGTTAGCTTTAATATTAAAGCTAACTCTCTTTTTATTTAAATATTTAAGATATAATTTAAAGAGATTATAAAAAGAATAAGGTTAAAAATTAGTGAACAAATTTAATTGTGTTTTTTGTGTCGTTCTATCAGTAGCAACCGTTATGATGTTATATATTGATGTATTTTCTAAAAATATGTCATAATTCGATAGTAAAATCATTCTATAATAAGGTCATATTTATTTAAAAGACCTGATAAACCAGCTAATGAAAATTTTGCTTTTTTTAAATTATTTAACTCAGGATCAATAATAAAATTATAAGAACTGGTGAAATCTACATTTTTTAATTGTGTTCTTATAAACACAGAATTAAGTAAGTTACAGTTTTTAAAATGTGAATTATTTAATTCACATTCACTAAAATCGGTATCTTTTAGAGAGCAATCAATAAATTTAGTACTTTTCATCTTTTTCCTTGAAAACGTACTATAGTCTAAAACACAGTTTTCAAAGCTGACGCTAAACATAAAATCACTACATTTATTAAAGTTTACACCTGTAATTTTGCAATTTTTAAAGTCTACACCTTTTAAGCTTGTTTCTTTTAATTTGATTAGAGATAGATTACAATTTTCAAATGAGCAATCAATAAATTCATTATCAGAAAGATCTAAATCAGAAAAATTACAATTAATAAATTTACATTTTTCAAAATCCTGATTATAGCTATCACTAATAGGAAATTGTTCCTT
The DNA here is from genome assembly GCA_014377055.1 of Candidatus Sericytochromatia bacterium. Lineage (GTDB taxonomy): Bacteria > Cyanobacteriota > Sericytochromatia > UBA7694 > JACMQJ01 > JACMQJ01. The sequence continues at coordinate 2,378 of JACMQJ010000215.1, read as the reverse complement.
TTCATAGACTTTATTTTCGTAAGATGTTGATGACATAATTTTACTTTATTTTATCCATTTTTTAATATATACAAAAACAAATTAAAATCCTGGGCTACTACCTGTAGAAACTGGACTTGGGGTGGGGTTAAATCCTGGACTACCAGATGGGTTTGGACTTGGAGTAGGGTTAAAGCCAGGACTGCCAGATGGGTTTGGAATTGGAGTTGGGTTAAATCCTGTACTACCAGACGAGTTTGAGCTTGGAGTTGAAGCAAATCCTGGAAGACTAGATGAGCTAGGAGAAGCTAATGATACACCAGATGAAGGAACAACAACAGGAATATCAGTACAGCCCACAATATTAATTAATAAAATTGAATTAATGACTAAAAGAAAAGTTATCTTTTTTGACATATTGTTTTCCTTACTACTTAATGAATGCTTTTTTTGTTTCAATACAACATAAATAATTATACAGGAAAAAGCACTATGAATGTAGCATCTTCAACTATTTGAGTTATATAGATTGTCCTCATAATTAAAATTTTTTATTGATATTTTATTATTGAAGTTATTTTTATGAGATAATAAGAATAATATTTTTAGGATTATATTTGTTCATGATATTAACAATTACTCTAAATGCTTCTATTGATAAGACAGCTATAATAAACAACTTTAAAACTGGTAAAATTAATAGGTTAGATAAGCCTTTGGAGTTTGCTGGAGGTAAGGGGCTTAATGTTACACGTGCCTTAAAAAATTTAGGTTATCATGACACTCTTTCAACTGGTTTTGTTGGTGGTAAAAATGGCGAAAAACTAAAAATATTAATGGATTTAGAAAATATTAATCATGATTTTTTTGAAATAAATGATGAAACTAGATGTTGTTTAGCAATAATTGACAATGAACTAAATAAAATAACTGAGCTTAATGAAAATGGACCTAATATAAGTTTGCAAGAGCTAAATTCATTCATGAATAAGCTAGAGAATCTCTTATTAAAAACCAAAGTAATGGTTATTTCGGGTAGTGTTCCAGAATCTTTGCCAGAAAATATCTACTATGACATAATAACTTTAGCAAAAAAAAATAATATTGTTACCGTTCTTGATGCCAAAGGAAAATATCTAAAAAATGGTATTGGTGCGTATCCATATATTATTAAGCCCAATCAATATGAAGCAGAAGAATTATTAGACTTTAGTTTGGATTCACAAGAAAGTTGGTTAAAGGGTATTTATTTTCTTTGTAATTATTGTAGTATAGCTGTAATAACCTTGGAAAATAAAGGTTGTGTGATTGGTACAAAAAATGAAATTTATCATCTTACCCCACCACAAATTAAATTAGTTAATTCGGTTGGATCTGGTGATTCATTTTTGGCAGGATTGGTTTATGGGTTGGTAAATAACAAAAGTTTAAAAGACTCTGGTATCCTAGCTATTGCAACGGGAACAGCTAATGCACAAACAATGCAAGCTGGACACTTTGATAATTTAAGTATAGAAGACATAGTTAAAGAAGTAAAAATAGAAAAATTATTATAAACATTGGAGAAAGATAAATTATGAATAAGAGAGATGTAAAAGTTTTTGAATCACCTTATGAAGTTGCCAAAAATTTAAGTATAGAATTATCTAGCTTAATTAAGAGATATTCTGGTCAAGGTAGAAAATTTAATCTTGCTATATCTGGTGGTAGTACACCAAAAATATTATTTAAATACCTATTGGATACTTATGGTGATGAGCTTGATTGGCATAGTCTTAATGTTTATTGGGTTGATGAAAGATGTGTTGCACCAGATTCACCTGAAAGTAATTTTGGAGTAGCAAATGATGTTTTATTAAGGAATATTTTATTACCAGAAAAAAATATTCATAGAATAAAAGGTGAGGCAGATCCTAATGAAGAAGTAAAGAGATACAGAGAGCTTATTATAGAAAATGTAGCACCAGATAATAATATACCTAGATTTGATTACTTAATACTTGGTATGGGTGATGATGGTCATACAGCATCACTTTTTCCAGGAACTAATGATATTAACTCAAAAGATAAAGTTTGCATTGTTACCGAAAAACCAGACACAAAACAAAAAAGAATCTCTCTAACACTAGAAACAATTAATAATGCCAAAAGGATTAGATTTATGGTTACAGGTAAAGAAAAAATACAAATATTAAAGGAAATATTTGATGAAAACACTAATTCAGACAAATATCCTGCTTCTCATGTTAATAATCACGATATGATTTGGCTAATTGATGAGGATGCCGCTGCAAAATAATTATACTCTATAGGGTTGTATAAAAAGAGGACGTTTATTAATACGTCCTACAGCTATCAACCTAAGACTAGGCATATTTTTTACTATAGTTAATAAACTC
>JACMQJ010000214.1 GCA_014377055.1 Candidatus Sericytochromatia bacterium | reverse complement strand
TCAATAACTGTGTCCAAATCATTAAATAGTTCTTTTGTTAAAACATTAACAGGAGGATTATTTAATGTAATTATTCCTACATTATTTTCTATTTTTAAATTAACAAGTTTAGTATCAAGATTTATTTCTGTCATTATTTTTTATTCTCTTATAAAATATTAAAATTACAATTCATTAATTTTAATATTTTTGACTCCAGTTGTAAACAAGGGCGGGTATCCAAAAAGAGGATGTTTAGTTAAACATCCCTACATGAACACTGGATTTCAGGGATGCTTTTTTGTTGAAAGCCAACTTTTTTGTACACCGTCTCAGTAAAGAAAACCTAATCAGTCACTTGAACTTTCATCTCGTCAGATATTGCCCTAACCTTTGGAGCATACATTGCATAAGCTTTATGTGGTAAAACATGAAACTTACCAGGTATCTCAGCTCTCAATTTGTAGGTAAGAACTTGAGTTCCCTGAGGAAAATTATTCATAAAGAAAACAACTTTTTCATCTCTCAACTCTTTATTTAATGAAATACCATTTTGATACACATATCCACTCTTCAGATCTGTTGCTTCAAATCCTGAAGGCTTCATATCTTCAAAAATCAAGTATTCATAATCATTATTAGCTTTGAGGGTAAGTTTTACTTCAAACAAATCTCCACTCTTAACAACCTGATCATAACTAACAGGTGTTTTATCATAGATTATATGTTGATCCTTATCTTTCTTTTCGGTAAGTTTAAAATATTCACGCTTAACTGAAAGTTGACTACTTGCAGCTTTAATATTTTCTTCAAGACTAAAATATTTAAGACTAGCTGAATAATATAAGCTTCCTTTTCCTTCTTTTTTGATAGTCAATTTACCTGTACCAGAGGCTAATTGTTCATCATTTAGAGTAATTTGATTATCAAAAGTAAACATATTATCTTTATTTACTTTGATTTTCTTAATTACTTTATTGTTATAAAGAACAGACAAAGTATAATCAGGACTTGTTTCTTTATTAATCACAGCATAATCACTAAGAGCATAGATAGTGTTGGCTGTATCTTTGGTTGAATACCAATGATTACCTTCTCTATTAGTAATAAGCCATTTTGCTAACATTGGAACAATATTATCATTAGGTCTACTTTTTAAAAATGCCTTTAGAATAAAAGAATTAGTTTCTATACGATCTCCATACCAATGCCAGTACCAAGCTTGATCGTTGTCCCAACTTGCAGTTTGACTATCTTGATTGATAATAGCAAAGCTTTTTAGATTTTGACAAATTAGATCGGCTTTAGTTTTGTCACCAAGATTTGCATAAGATAATGATAACAATGCTTTACCATAGCTATTAAATGTATCTCTTTTGACAAATAAAGGCTCAAGTTGATTTGGCTTAATAGCTTTTGCCATCGAGAGAACATAAGAAATATACAATCTATCATAATAAATATCTTCTGTCTTATATTTACTACTCAAAAACTGTAAAGCTCTTTCTAAAACTGAGCTATTAACCTGATATTTTGCATCTCTAGCTAGTAATAACCCATGCACAACATAAGCACTCATATATGGATCGCTACTAAAACCTGTCCACCAACCAAAACCACCATCACCATTTTGGAATGTATATAATTTTTCTAATCCTTCTCTAACCATATCTTCGATTTGTTCATTATTATATACAGGATTTTTTGCTTTTTTGTCCATCCATTTGGTCATTTCAGCAGTATCAAAATC
>JACMQJ010000213.1 GCA_014377055.1 Candidatus Sericytochromatia bacterium | reverse complement strand
TTTAGCTACAAATGAAGCTAATAAAACCCATGAAGACCAAGAAATATTATAAAAAATCTTTAAAGTAATTATTAATTAATTTTTTACATTATAAACCTTAGATAAGCCATGATTATTTGTCAATAATCTTGAGATTATTGATTGTACTGCGATTTAATTAAGTCTTGTGCTGAACTTTCCGAATTAATGATAATATCACTCTGAGATACAAAGAGTATTTTGACTTAAACCAAATATGCCATAAAGTTAGGATGTGCAAGAAGTATATTATATGGTAATTTTTTGGATTCCGAAGGTAGTGATAAAGTTATTAATATCTGGATTATTCTAATGTTTACTGTTTTATACTTGTTCAAAATTGGTTTGCAAAATTAAAACTTTGTTCGGGTTGAGCTACGTCTCAATCCTCTTAGCGAAAAACTGCAAACCAATTTTATTTGGGTATAAAATGAAAATGGCTAGGGGATTTCCCCCTAGCCATTTTTAAAATACCTTTAGATTACGGAGCTGGCCTAGTCACCGTAGATGAATCTAACGACACCGCTCCACTCTGAGTCAATGCTCTTCCTTCTAACGAAGCTCCAGTTTGCATTGTTATCGATACAGCAGATAAAACGTTACCTTTGAAAAACGAGTTTGTACCAAAAGTAGCCGAACTTCCTACCTGCCAAAAGATATTATTTGCCTTTGCACCATTAGTCAAGAAAACCTGACGACCAGATGTTACTGTAAGAGTTGAACCCATTTGGAAGACCCAGACGGCATTAGAATCACCTTTAGCATCAAGAGTGAGATCTCCAGACGAAATAGCAAGCGATGTTTGAGAGTTATACAAACCAGGAGCAAGAGTTTGACCACCTATATTTCCAGTAACGCTGATCGGTGCACCTGCACGAGTGGCAGCATCATGAGAAGAAGTATTCAAGTCATTTTTTGCTGTAGCTGCTATTTGATCACTAATATGCCTAGTTCCGTTCAGTATTCCTATGCCTTGTGGTGCAAAACCAACAATCGCAGAGCCTGGACTTAGCCCTAGATCTCCATTAACTACACTTGGACCTGTGCTGGTTACAGTAGAACCTGCAAGAATAGCAAAACTACTTAGTGTTTGTGAAAGAAATACAGGATTTTGGGTACCAGTAGTGAAAGTCCATACTTTGTTATTTACAAGTGGGTTACCTGCAGTATCCTTGACACCAGTAGTTACTGTTGCTGTGTATTTGGTATTAATAGTGAGACTTTTTGTTGGCTTAAAAGTTTCTGTATTGGAAAGTGAATCATAGGTAAGATCTCCATTAACTACATTATTTACATTATTCGTTTCTGTTAGAGTATAAGTGTTAATGTTAATTGTTGTCGGATCCATCGGCTTGTTGAAAGTAGCAGTGATAGATTGGTTAGTTGCAACACCTGTAGATTTATCTAGTGGGTTAGTAGAAGTAACTGCAGGATTTAGGCTGGTACCAGTAGTAAAAGTCCATACCTTATCATTTGAAAGTGGGTTACCTGTAGTATCCTTGACACCAGTAGTTAATGTTGCTGTATATGTAGTACTAGGATTGAGAGAGTTTGTTGGATTAAAAGTTTCTGTATTGGAAAGTGAATCGTAGGTAAAACCTCCATCAACTTTAACAGCTGAACTATTAATATCAAGATATGTTAGAGTATAAGTGTTAATGTTAATTGTTGTCGAATCTATCGGCCTGTTGAAAGTTGCACTGACAGATTGGTTAATTGCGACATTTTGAGATGTATCAGATGGGTTAGTAGAACTAACTACAGGATTTTGGGTACCAGTAGTAAAAGTCCATACAGTATTATTTGAAAGTGGGTTACCTATACTATCTTTGACACCAGTAGTTACTGTTGCTGTATATTTAGTATTATCTTTGAGAGTGAGAGGGTTTGTTGGCTTAAAAGTTTCTGTATTGGAAAGTGAATCATAGGTAAAACCTCCATAAACTACATTATTTACATTATTCGTTTCTGTTAGAGTATAAGTGCTACTGTTAAATGTTGTAAAATCCATTGACCTGTTGAAAGTCGCAGTGATAGATTGGTTAGTTGCCACACCTGTAGATTTATCCGATGGGTTGGTAGAAGTAATGACTACACTGGTGGGATTGGGATGTACATTAGGGAATGGGTTAGTAGAACCACCTGTGCTTCCAGTTGATCCTGTGCTTCCAGTTGATCCTGTGCTTCCAGTTGATCCTGTTACTATGGAAACACTAGGCGAAGCAGAAGGGCTAATAACGGCACTAGGCGAATCAGAAGGACTAATAACAGCACTAGGCGAAGCAGAAGGACTAATAACGGCACTAGGCGAAGCAGAAGGGCTAATAACGGCACTAGGCGAAGCAGAAGGGCTGATAATAGTGCTTGGTAGCTGGAGTGCAGTAGGACAGGCTGTCACAAATGTGAATAAAGAACCTGTAGCTAAAACCCTTAAGAGTTTAAATTTTTTATTCTTACAGTAGTTTGTAAGAACATGTTGTTCAAAAATTTTTAAAGCAAATACATTAGGCACAAATGGCCTCCTTTACATATTATGTACATATTAAATTGAGAAATACATCATCTCAATATATCTTAACACATTTCCAACTTAGTTGATGTAAATTTTCATATTATCAGAAAAGAAGCTGATAAATGGGTATATATACTCAAGTAAAATTGGTTTTAATTTTTTTGCAAAGAGGCTTGAGACATAGCTCAACTCCTAATGGTGCTTCAGCCCCTTGCAAAAAAGTGATATAGAAGATTTACAGTATATCTTACATACCCTATATTAAATCTTTGATTCGTAGTGATAGTTAAATAATAGGTACTATATCAAATTTATCTTTACTGTCTTTAATATCAAAACCTTTTGATTGAATGACTTTTCTTAATCTATCTGATTCTTGGAAGTCTTTTTTTTGTCTAATATCCCATCTTTGATTAGCTAAATCAACTATTTCTTGTGGTATCTCTATTTGTAATTCAGGAAAATCAGAAAAATCTAATAAGTTAAGACTAAGAATCTGATCATAATTAGCAATAATATCAATTTTGTTTTTTCCACCAACTTCATTATCTTGAACCAAATCCCACATAATACCAATGGCTTTTGGTACATTCATATCATCAAGTAATGAATCTATTATTTTTTTTGCATAAATGATAGCTTTCTCGTTATTTAGATCATCATTTTTTTCTGAAGCGGATCTAATCAATTTTTTTAAATTAAAATATGAGGTTTGAGCTGATTTTAATATATCAGGAGAAAAACTTAAAAAGCTTCTATAATGAGAAGTTAAAGTTAAATATCTATAAGCTAAAGGATAAAATCCTTCTTCAATCAAATTTTGTAGTCCAATAAAATTACCTTCTGATTTTCCCATTCTTTTATCTTTATCCAAAACTAAGAATGCACCATGAACCCAATAATTAACAAATTTTCCTTCTGCTGAACATTCAGACTGAGCTATTTCGTTGGTATGATGGACTTGTATATGATCTGTTCCACCTGTATGAATATCAATATGGCTTCCTAGTTCAGAAAAAATCATAGCACTACATTCGATATGCCAACCTGGAAAACCCTTACCCCAAGGGCTATCCCATTCCATCTGTCTTTTTTGATCATTTGGACTTAATTTCCAAAGAGCAAAATCAGTTTTATTTTTTTTATCTTTAAAATCAACTCTTAAACCTTCATCAAGTCCTTCAATATCAAGTTTTGCCATCTTACCGTAATCAGGAAATTTTTGAGTATCAAAATATACTCCATCAGAAGTAAGATAAGTAAACCCTTTTTGTTCCAAAGTTCTTATCATATCTATTTGTTGTTGAATATATTCGGTGGCATAAGTAAACTTAGATGGAAAAGATATATTTAAAGCTGTAATATCTCTCTTGAATGCTTCTGCATAATATTTTGATAATTCCCATGCAGTCTGACCTTTTTCAGCAGCAGCCTTTTCGATTTTATCATCGCCAATATCCGCATCATTAATCAAGTGACCAACATCAGTAAAATTAATAATTTGCCTAACGTCATAACCAATATAAGTTAATAATTTTTTTAGAATATCAGGGAAAATATAGCTTCTTAGGTTTCCTATATGTGCATAATTATATACTGTTGGTCCACAAGTATACATTTTTACATTAGGGTCATTAATTGGTTTGAAAATCTCTTTAGTACGACTAAGAGTATTAAATAATTTTAGTTCTGGCATAAAATTTTATTTTTTAATCTATTCTACTGTTTTATTTCTGTATCTTCAACTATTTCAGAGGCTTCTATCTCTGTGACAACAACTGTAACATTATCTACACCACCTCTGTGATTAGCCATATCTACAAGTTTTTTACACATTTCTTCAGTACTATTATTTGATGATTTAACTACATCATAAATATCGTCCTCTTCTAGCAAATTACTAAGACCATCTGTACAAAGAACAAAAATATCTTTAACTTCGAGATCCACTGAGATTGTATCTATTTCAACTTCTTGATGTGTGCCAATAGTGCGTGATAACATGTGTTTTAGTGGATGTGTTCTTGCTTGTTCTTCTGTAATCAAACCAGCTCTTAAAGATTCCATTACAGGTGTATGATCATCAGTTATAGCATATATTTTGTCAGCTCTAATAAGATAAATCCGACTATCACCAACATGGGCAACATAAGATTTACCACCAGTAACTAACATAGCTGAGATAGTAGTTGCCATATCATTACCAAGTTTTTTTGCTTCCAAAAAAACGTTATTGTTAGCTTCTGCTATTCTTTGAACAAGATCATCTACATTTTGAGGTTTGCCATTGGCAACGTAGCTAACTGTCATTTCGCTGGCTACTTCACCAGCTGAATGCCCACCTAATCCGTCTGCAACAATGAATAAATTTGTAGTTCCGCAATAGTAATTATCTTCATTATTTTGCCTTACTTTGCCTACATCAGATAATCCATGTGCTTTCAATTTAATCTTCCTCATATATTTTTACAAATGTCTAAGATATTATAGTATATTACAAAATATTATTAAAAGAAAGTTTAGTCAAAAGAATATATTGTTTAATTCTTAATTTTAATAATTAAGGAATTAAGGAAAATAGATTATTGAAGTCATAATATATTAATATGCTAGAATATTAACTACTAGCTATTTTTAATCTATATCTGGGGTAATAATGAGTTTAAAAGGAATAATATTTATCTTGACATTTTCATTAGTCTTAACAAATTGTCAAAACCAAACAAATAATCCTTTGAATATACCATCTGGATCAACATCACAACATTCGATGAAAGGTTATGAGTTATACAGTTGGAGATTAAATAACGGTAGCTGGTATTATGCTCTTTTGGTTGGAACTAATAGAGTTAAAATATATCAGGAAATTGTGGCAGAACAATTAAATAGCTTAGATGCTCTAAAGGGTAAAATAAATAGTTTATCAAAAGGTGAAGTTATCAATTGGAATGGATTATCTGATCAAATCCGAGATTTACCTATTTTATTACCAGAAAAAAGCGTTCAAGATGAAATAAGAAAACTTTGTGAGCAAAAAGGTATTGAAATTGCCATTAGCCCATAATATTAACTAAAATAATAACAAGGAAATAAATATGCGTTTTGAAGATAGAAAAAATAATCAACTAAGACCAGTAAAAATAACAAAGAATTTTTTAAATAAAGTGTCTACATCAGTTTTAATTGAGTTTGGTAATACAAAAGTTTTATGTGGTGCTAGTTTTGAATCCAAGCAACCTCCATTTTTAATTAATACTTCAAAGGGTTGGGTTACTGCTGAATATTCAATGCTACCCTTGTCTACAGACCAAAGAGTAGGGAGAGAAAGAGGAAAAGTTGGTGGGCGTACACAAGAAATTCAACGATTAATTGGCAGATCTCTTAGAGCAATTACTGATCTGGAAAAATTAAATAAGTACAGTATCACAGTTGATTGTGATGTTTTACAAGCTGACGGAGGTACAAGAACAGCCTCAATTACAGGTGCATATATCAGTTTATCTATTTTATTTAATGAAATGTTGGAAAAAGGCTTATTGACTGAAAACCCTCTTAGAGATTCGGTTGCAGCAATAAGTGTTGGTATTATTGACGGTCATGCTTACTTGGATTTGGATTATTCTGAGGATTCAAAAGCCGAAGTAGATATGAATTTTGTACTAACTGGTGATGGTGGCATTATAGAAGTACAAGGTACAGCCGAAACAAAACCTTTTAATAAAGAAATGTTGGATCAAATGTATAATCTTGCTTTTGAAGCTTGTAACCAACTTAAAGACATACAAAAATATTCTATTGGGTAACATTACAAATGTCTATTCAAGATATAAAATTTAAAAATTACTATGAGATTTTGGGTGTTAATAAAGATAGTACTATAGAAGAAATAAAAAAAACTTTTAGAACACTAGCCAGAAAATATCATCCCGATGTAACCAAAAACAATAAAGTTTTAGAAGGTAAATTTAAAGATATTTTTGAAGCTTATGAAGTATTATCTGACGTTGAAAAAAGAAAAACTTATGATGCTCTAAGTGTCACTGAATGGAATAAAAAAGTTAATGGCAAAAATCTAAAAAAGAAAGATAATTCTTCATTTAGTGAGTTTTTTTATTCAATGTTTGGTACGGTTAAAGATAATACCCTCAAAAGTATTAAAAAAATAAATAATATCGAAAAAAACATTACTATCAGTCTTGAAGAAGCTTATAATGGTATAGAAAAAGAAATTTCGATACCTGTTGAAGAACAATGTAGAGCTTGTGATGGTAGTGGTAATATTAACCATAAAACCTGTCTTTTTTGTCATGGTAAAGGAATAATTAACCAATCTAGGTCATTGGATGTCAAAAT
>JACMQJ010000006.1 GCA_014377055.1 Candidatus Sericytochromatia bacterium | reverse complement strand
ATAGTCAAAAAGTTATAGCTAATCCTAATGCTGGATTAGATTTAATTAGAAAAAGACCTAATTTTATTGAAAAAGCAATTAAAGAAGCTAAATATGTAGATAAATTTGAAATAGATATTGATAATAATTGTGTTTTGGATTTAAAACTAAATAAAAGTAATAAAAAAGATGTCGTTGAAAGATTAAATACTATAAGTAAAATAAGTTATAGAGATAATATGCAAGAAGCTATTTTTTATTATTCAGACATCGGTTTATCGTTTTACTTTGATGAAAATGACCTAATTAATGAGATAGAAGTTGACGAAAAGTATAAAAAAGCTACTACATTAGGATTAAAGATTAATGATTCTATGGACAAAGCTTTTGAGCTATATGGTAATCCAAAAATGAAATCATCTAGAGGAGCAATTTGGAGTAATTTTTCTATTCTAATGCGTGAACGTCAAAATGAAATAAAAGTAATCAGACTTAAAATAAGAGGTTAATTTAATGCACAATTATGAACAAAGTTTATACCAATTTAAAGCCTTAAGAGATAAGCAAATTCATAATCATGTTTTAGAAACAGATTTGTCATTTCTCTTTGAAGATAAAAAAAATAAGATTGGTATACTTTTACTTCATGGATCTGAGGCAACTCCATGTAATACTATTAATCTTGGTAAAATGCTTTTTGAAAAAGGGTATACAAGCCTAGGATGCCTACTAACTGGACATGGTGTTAATCCTGATAATCTACATAGTGGAAATGTTTCATGGCATGACTGCTATAATTCTGCCAAAGAATCGTTATACATTCTCTCTGGTTTAGTTGATAAGATTTATATATTAGGCTCTTCTTTTGGTGGAGCTTTAGCCTATTTACTTGGAATAGAATTTGCTAAGCAAATATCAGGCGTTATTGCTGTTTCAGCACCTACTCATAGTAATTTTACACCACCTCATAATTATCATTGGATGAAACAGGTTCATGGCTCAATTAAAGCTGTTGAGCATAATGTTCATAATCTTGATGTACCAACTTTAATATTACATGGTGTTGATGACAAAGTTGTAAAAGTGGAGCAGGCATTTTATGCTTATAACCAAATAAAAAATGAACAAAAAAAATTGCTTATATATAATAAAATAGGTCATAGTATCGGGTTTGGATTTAACACTGAAGAAGTTGTTAACGACATAGATAATTTTATCAAAAGCTACAAAAAACCTGTATCTGTTAGATTTGAGCTACAAAATACTAATGCAGATTCGGTCAGTGTTGCAGGAGAGTTTAATAATTGGAATAGTCAAGCCAATTATTTATACCATATTGATGGTAAATGGTTAGTTGATATAGCTTTGGCACCTGGTCAATATCAATACAAATTTGTGATTAATAATATACATTGGATTTTAGACCCAAATAGAGAAAAGTCTTTTGCCCCAAAAGGTGAAATGAATTCGTTAATTGTAGTCTAAAAATCTAAATTATTATTGTTGAGGTCATATAAAAATGATTGGTGTTGCTGGAATAATTTTGTCTTTAATTCTATTGATATATTTTGCTTATAGAGGTGTATCAGTATTAATTTTAGCTCCATTAATGGCTATTTTGGCAACACTATTAAACGGTGGTACTCCTGTTATGGCTACTTATACAGAAGTATTTATAACTAATTTCGCTAAATATGCAAAATTATATTTTCCTTTATTTTTACTTGGTGCTATTTTTGGAAAAGTAATGGATGATAGTGGTAGTGCCAAATCTATAGCTAGTTTTATTTCTAATAAAATAGGTAAAAACAATGCAGTTCTTGCTATTGTCATCTCTTGTGCTATTTTAACTTATGGTGGTGTTTCACTTTTTGTTGTCCCCTTT
>JACMQJ010000212.1 GCA_014377055.1 Candidatus Sericytochromatia bacterium | reverse complement strand
TAAAACTATTTCATTTTTACAATAATACCTACTGAATCTTTTTTATCAGTTTTAAATTTTTGTAGAGGATTGGTTAAATCGCTACTAACAAAAAAACCAAATTCATCATTTTTATTATAATTATATAAGTGAAAATGAACCTTATATTTACCATTAGGATCAGTTTTTTCCGCTTCAAGTTGACCTGATTTAAGATGCTTCATGTAAATATCAGTATTACCCATGGGTTTACCATTTTTCATCAAAACACCAGCAACGGTCATCTCTGTTAATTTTGCTAAGACACTTGACGAAATTTCAAGAGGATATTTGTGATCTTTCCAATACCAATATCCCTCATCTAAAACATGAACATCCTTATAGCCCATTTTTGATAGTTGTTCAGCAGCTATTGAAGATAAATGATGAGGACATCCACAATAAGTAATTATATGAGCATCTTTTGGTATATTTACCAAATTTTTAGCATCCATTGGCAGAGGTTTTGATAATGAAGTTTTGATATGACCTTCGTCGTAAGAAATCTTTCCTCTAACATCAAAAATATATAAATTTTTTCTAGTTTTCATACTTTTTAACACTTCAGACGCTTTCATAAAGTGCGGCTTATAACCACTTTCATTAGTTTCTGGATCTTGAGTCTGTGCTTTGTATGTAGCACTAGGTTTAGGATTCAAAACTGCAACAGATGCAACGGGCTTGGGACTAACTTTGCTGTTTGCTTCTGACTTACTATTTGAGCAACAGGTTAATAATATACATCCAATAAGAACAACTATTTTTTTCATTCTAAATACGTTTTACTCTCTCAATTTAAAATAATAATATTAAAATACATGGTAAGAATTATATCAAAGATTACTTACCAAAGAAGAATAATAAAGGTAAATGTAATCTCTCTGCCCAATACCATTCGCTGTGACCAGCACCTTGATGCTCAAAGTATCCTAGGTTGTCACCCTCTTCATAGCCAACATCAATCAATTTTTTTCTTAATTTTCTGATATTTCTGATATTTTCCTCTGGATCGGGATCTTCATCATCATACTCATAAGTACCCATATCAAGCCATATTTCTAAGTTTGGTGCTATTTCTTTTACATGTTTAAAAACAATACCATTACCCCACCATAATGATGGTGACATAATTCCTATTTTAGAAAAAACATGAGGATAATAAAGACCAAGATAAAAAGAGATTAATCCACCTAATGATGAACCAATAACAGCCGTAGTTTCTCTAAATGGTAAAGTACGATATTTTGCATCAATAAATGGCTTTAATTCATTAACAATAAATCTTGAATATTTACGACCACCACCACCTTGTTTGCGATCGTCAAAATCAAGAAACATTGAAGTCCATGTATATTCAAAATCTCTATTATTGGTATTATTAATACCAACAACAATAATCTCTTCCATCAAATTATTATTGATCAAAGTTTCTATTGTTGTATCTACTTCCCAAGTTGTGCCACCAAAAGAGATCGATGGATCAAATAAATTATTACCATCGTGCATGTATAAGACAGGATAAGACTTAAATTGATTGTAATGATAACCAGGTGGAAGATATACATCAATATATCTTCTATTAGTTAATATTTTGGAATAAAAAACATGTCTGTTTATATTTCCCTCTATATCATCTTGATCAAAACTGTCTTCTGTTTCTGCATCATAAAACTCTTCTGAATTTTCTTCTTGCTCAAAACCAAAGTCATAATAAGGTTGGCTATCATTTGATACAGATTCATCATCTTCATTTTCTTGATTGTCGTTTTGGCTCATTTTTTATCGATCTACTAATCTACTATATATCCTAATCTTTTTAGATTTCTCTTATTATCACGCCAGTCTTTCATTACTTTTACTTGTAATTCCAGAAAAACCTTATTTTCAATCATTGCTTCGATTTCTTTACGTGCATTTTCACCAATTTCTTTAATCTTTGATGCTCCTTTACCAATAACTATACCTTTTTGAGAATCTCTCTCAACATAGATATTTGCTTTGATTGAGGTAAGATTTCTTGTAGGATTATCTTTGTATGATTCAATCAAAACAGCACTAGCATGAGGTATTTCATCACCCAAGAGTCTGAATAATTGCTCTCTAATCATTTCGCCAACTATATCCCTAGTTAGAGTATCTGTTATTGTTTCTGGATCATAATAAAGTGGTCCATATGGCAATACCTCAAAAATACCAGCAATTACTTGATCAATATTTTCGCCATGTTTAGCCGAGATTTGAAATACTTTGGTAAACTCAAACAGGTCTGTATATTGTTGAATAAATCTTGATTTTTCTTTTTTTGGTACTCTATCAAGCTTATTAATCAGTAAGAAAATAGGTTTATTTAATTTACTAATAACATTTTCAATTATATATCTATCGCCACCACCAACTTCTTCTGTACCATCGACAATAAAAAGCACAATTTCAATATCACTTAGTGAAGAGATTGATTTTTTTATCAACTGTTCTCCAAGCAGATGATGTGGCTTATGCAGACCTGGTGTGTCGACAAAGACAATTTGCCCTTTTTCTTCATCAGTAATAATTCCCTTCATATTTACCCTTGTTGTTTGGGGTTTGCTAGAAGTAATAGCAATCTTTTGACCAATTAAATGGTTTAATAATGTTGATTTTCCGACATTAGGTCGCCCTATAATCGAAACGAATCCAGATTTGTAGTTTTTATCCATGCTTATGTAATTATTATAATAAATAAAAGTTAAAGTTAATTTAATTTAGGTAAGGTTTTTAACTTTATCAACTACAATAGTATCAAGAATAGCTACTAGAGAGAATAGATTCATGAATAAAAACTTTGTTAAGAAATTAACGATATTATCTTTAATTACTTCTGGTTTTGTGTCAGCAAGTTGTGGAAAAGATGTCAATAGTACTGGTAACAGTGCAAATGCTTATTATGATCCTCAGCAAGCATCAAGCTCTAATCCTGCAAATGATCCAAGTGATCTTTCAAGAAGATCCGTTGATGGAGTCAGACCAAAAGTAGTTATCAAAAATATGTTCTATCGTGTTAATAAAGAGTTAGGAGCAGTAGTTGACGATTTATTTGGTGAGTTAGTTTCAAGAAACCCAAATAATCCTGTTAACTTTGATGATGTAACATCTTTTAATGTAGCAATTCACCAAGCAAAATTAAGTCTTGATTCAACAAATATGGATAATCTTATGAAAGATTATGTCCTAAATTATCCTGATTCCCCTTTAAGTGAAATGAAACAAACTATAGAAGCTGGTGGCAGAATGACTATCAAAGGTAAAATGAAACAAATAGGTCTCAGACTTCCTTTTGAAATGTCAGGTATGATACATGCAACCCCTGATGGATTAATGGAATTAGTTCCTGATAGTATTAAAACTGCTGGTATCCCATCAAAAGGTCTACTTGATCTATTTGGTGTTGCTACGCAAAGCTTAATTAATGTTAATGAACAAAGAGGAATGAAAATATCAGGTAATTCAATTATTTTATCTCCAGGTAAAATGTTCCCACCTCCTTTAATGCAAGGTAAGGTTTCACGAGTTGAAACTGAGGCAAATAAATTAATTATCTATTTTGATGATGGTGTAAGATTAGAAAGACCTCCATTACCTATAAATGATCCAACCATAAAAAATTATCAACATGTATATGGTGGAGCTGTTAGATTGGTTGGTAATGAAACCCATGAAAATACTAATTTATTAATGATCGATATGGATCAAAGTAATTTATTTGATTTTTCTATATCTGAATATATGAATCATATTATGGCTGGTCAAGTTAATGTCCTTAATAGAGCTGGTACATTACTTAATTTTATGCCTGACTATAATGACATACCAAAAAGATTAAATAGAAAACCTATTTTTAAATCCGTTGGTGATAATGTTGGTGAAATATATCAGACTAATCCTCAATCAAATCCAGCATTAACCAAACAAAAAAATTGGTCAAATCAGCCAACACCTTTTCCAGTTAGAAATTAATTAAGGTATTTTTTGCAACTGATAATTATATCTGATAACCAAAAAATCTTAACAAATCAAGTTAAAGATTTAGAATATAAATAGTCTCTTCTTTGGTATGGCATATTTTTAGTTTCTAAAGTTTTACATAACACTAAGATAACTGATATTATATTGATTTGTGCTTATGAATATGAATGGCTCTTAAAAAAATAACAAGTAAAGAGTTATGTGAATCCTAAAAATTAAGAAGGGTAATTAGTACTAGATAGTGTTAAATGAAATGAATTCTATAATTAGACGTAACAAAATACGTTTAAATCTTCCACAAACTATATTATCCTTATTATCAGGCATTTTGACTGCTATTGCTTTTACTTTTACTCAATTAGATTGGTTTATTTGGTTTAGTCTTGTCCCTCTATTCTTTGCTCTTTATAATTTTCCTGTCAGTGGAAAAACAGGCTTTCAAATATCATTCATCTTTAGTCTTACATATTATCTTGGACTTTTATCATGGCTTTTTAGATTACATCCACTAACTTGGGTTGGGTTTACTGTTACCCAAAGTATTTTATTAATTACAGCTGGCTGGTTTACATTTAGCTTTATAGAATCACTAGGATTAAGTGTGGTTGGGTTTTGTATAGGTAAATTTAAGCCTAGAGGTTGGGATCGCATCATTTTACCAACATCACTTTGGATCATTATTGAATGGTTTCAAGCACAGGGAGATCCAGGTTTTACTTGGGGTAGATTGGCAATGTCACAATTTCAAAATATTACTCTCATCCAAAGTTCAAATTTATTTGGTTCGCTTTTTATTAGTGCTTTGATCGTTATGACTAATGCTATTTTGGCAACAAGTCTAATTGACTATTTAAAAGATAATGGTAGATTTTCTTTTAAACCGATAGTTACAATGATAATCACTTTAATTGTCACATTATCTTATGGGTACTACCATTTATTAACTAGTCCAATCGAAGGCAAAGCAATTAATGTAAGTATTGCCCAAGCTAATATTCTTTCAGATCAAAAGTGGAATATGAAGCCAAGAGATATTGTTGATAATTATCTTGATCTAAGTTTTAAAGATAATCGTGAGAAAAAAAATGATAAAACGGATCTGATGGTTTGGCCTGAAAGTGCAATAGTTGATTATTATTATAATAACAGTACTTTGGTTGATCCTGAAATATTTAAACGTGTAAAAAATTATACCAAATCAACCGATACTTATCTTCTTTCAGGAATATTTACTATACAAAATCCAAAAGCACCAAATCAAGCTTTTTTTAATTCTATTATTGGTATAGCTCCTGATGGAAAAGTTTTAGGTACATATTCAAAGCATCATTTAGTTCCATTTGGTGAATATTTGCCTTTTAGGAATGTTTTAGAAAAAATTGTTCCAAGTATTACTCACATGAATGCTTTAGGTCATGATGTCACACCTGGAACTGATCCTGGAATAATAACAACCCCTTATGGTAAAATAGGAAGTTTTGTTTGTTACGATTCTATTATACCAAAATTAATTTATGACTCAGTTAATGCAGGAGCTGAATTATTAGTTTTGTCAACAAATGACTCATGGTACAAAGACTCTATGGGAGTTTATCAACATAATGCACAATCAGTCTTTAGATCTGTAGAAACTGATAGATATATGGTTAGAGCCGCCAATACAGGAATATCATCAATAATAAATCCTGTAGGGCAGATACAAACTTGGTTACCGCCACTTGTTAAAGGTACTATCTCAGGTAAAGTATATTTTAGAAAGACAATAACATTATATTCACAAATAGGTGATTTTATAGCTATATTAGGATTGTTGGCATTAGTATTTATATTTTTTAGGAGTAGAAGAGTTAATAGACTTGAAAATATTTAAATTATGAATAAACAGCAATTAAAAGACTATTTTAAGGTTTTTAGTGGTTATCTTACTGTAATAGTATTGGTTGGGGGTACAGGGTACTGGATTTGGAAAAATCCTATCTATAATCCTGCTGGACCACAAAGTCAAGATGTTAAATCTGATATTGAAGTAAGATTTTTGGATGCCGTTGTTAAGGGAAGAAGAAACGGGACAGCTCATTGGACAGCATACAGCAAAATTGTTGAGTCAGAAAGAAATAGCTCGAGAGTATTTTTTAAAGATAAGCCTCATGGCGAATTTTATAATATCAAAGACTGGTCAAAAGCTGATTCTAACAATGAAAAAACTAATCCGAGTCCTCCTTTTCCTTCTGGTATTCCAACTCCAATTAATAAACAGCCAAGTAATAATAATCAACCCGATAGATTAAGGACATTTACTTGGGATGCTGACACAGCCGAATATAATACAGAAACAGATGACTTAATTTTAAAAAAAAATGTCAATATAATAACTGACGATAAAGATAAAATTAAAACTAATGAATTAAATTGGAATAATTTTAGTCAAAAAGCAACATCCAATACTAGAACAAATATTACATCAGCCAAAGGTTATCCAACTGTTGATGCTGATCATGTAGAAGGAGATGTTAAACTTGATCTTCTCAATCTCAAAGGTCATGTTGAAATTACAACTGTATTAACAGACGATCAAGAACTTTAAGGTAAATTTAAAATGTCATCTAAAATCTATCAAGTAAAGGGTTCAGAGCAAAGAATCGACTATTTATTGTTAATTTTAATAATTATCATGGTACTTTTGGGTTTATTCACTGTATTTAGTGCCAGTGCTTATGTTTCGGGTATTATTTATAAAAAAAGTACTTATTTTTTTCAAAAGCAACTTATATATGCAATACTTGGCTTTATTGTTATGTATATAGGGATTAGGATTGATTTTTATCAACTTAGAACTTCATTAAAAGCAATGATGTATGGTATTACTATCATGATGATTGCTACTTATATACCAGCTCTTGGTGGTACAGTTGTTAATGGGGCTAATGGATGGCTTAGAATACCTGGTATTAACTTTGGTTTTCAGCCCTCAGAATTGGCAAAAATAATTTTAATAATTTTTTCAGCTAATCTTCTTGCCAATCCAGCTTATCAAAGGCTTGGATTTTTGCAAAAATTATTTACTATGGCACCTATTGGTGGAGTTGTTGGTATTGTTGTTTTTCAGCCCGACATAGGTAATACATCTATTATCAGCCTAGCTGTTTTTTCTGTGTATTTTGCAGCTGGAATGAATATACCAAGAATCTTAATTGTCATTGGTGCTATGGGTACAGCTATAACAGCTTTAATATTTAGTAATCCTTATCAGATGGCAAGAGTAACAGGATTTATGAATCCTTGGAAAGATCCACAAGGCAAAGGTTTTCAATTAATTCAATCTTTGATGGCTATTGGTTCAGGTGGAATAAGTGGAAAGGGTCTAGGTCAAAGTGTCCAAAAATTATTTTATTTGCCTGAAAGTCATACTGATTTTATCTTTTCTGTATTCTGTGAAGAAAGTGGATTAATAGGCTCTGCTTTATTTATGTTTTTACTATTTTTGATCGCACAAAGAGGCTTTAGTATTGCTGTTAGATCAAAAGACGTTTTTATTAAGTTAACTGTCACAGGAGTAACAACGATGATTCTAGGTCAAGCACTTATGAATATTGGTGTTGCAACAGGTGTTTTACCAACTACAGGCTTAACTTTGCCATTTATAAGTTATGGTGGAACATCAATGATTGTTACATTATTTTGTATGGGATTATTACTTAATGCCTCTAAATATACTAATAGTAGTGATTGGCAGGTTTTAGAGGGTAAAGAAGACAACAATTAAGATAAATTTTAATAAAAATCTTTAATAAAACATCTTTTTGTCTTTAATTTACTTAAAATATGTTTAAGGTGCAGTTATATAAAAATATAAATTATTGGTTTTGAGTGTATTATCTCACATCTTTATCATTAAATATAAAGCGATAATACTTAATTGCAACAAGCATTTGATAGGTAATTAAGTTTAGCAATTAAGCTGATATTAATTGTAATTAGATTTTGATTAGTCAGCGATTAAGGGTAGTTATACAAAGGAGTAGTATATTAGCTCTTCTGTTCGCTGATCTATAGAAAAAAGTAACAGAAAAGTTAAGGAGTATAGTAATGAGTATAGAAGAAAATACAATTAATCTTAAAAATTTAAATAAAGCCCATTTTATTGGTATAGGTGGTATAGGAATGAGTGCTTTAGCATTCACACTGTTATCACAAGGTAAAAATGTTTCTGGATCTGACAAAAAATCCTCTAGTATCATTGATAAATTAGTTATTGCGGGTGCAAATATCCATATTGGTCATAATTCAAATGATTTTAAAAATGTTGATGCCGTTATTATTTCAACAGCTATCGAAAAAGATAATCCCGAAATTGTTAGAGCAAAAGAATTAAATATACCAATATATCATCGCGCAGATTTACTTAATGCTTTTTTACGCTCACATATCAGCGTTGCTGTCACAGGCACTCATGGGAAAACTTCAACATCAGCTATTATGTCACAAGTTCTTTATGAAGCTAATTTTAAACCGACAGCTCTAATTGGTGGTCAGATAATTCAATTTGATAGTAATGTTTTGCCAGGTGCTGGTCGTTATTTGGTTGCGGAAGTTGATGAGAGTGATCAATCAATTCATAAGTTATCAGCTAATTATGCAATTATTACCAATTTAGAAGCAGATCATCTTGATCACTATAAGGATTTGGAAGAAATAATTGCTGTCATGAATAAATTTATCAGTAACTTGCCAGATGATGGAAAAGTTATTATTTGTAAGGATTCTTATGGTACCAATCGAATTATTAGTAATTGTGCTAGAGAAACTGTAACTTATAGCTTAAATGAGTCGGCTGATTATCAAGCAACCGATGTTATATTGGGTAAATCAGGAGCTACATTTAAAGTATTATACAAGAATAAATTTTTTGGTGAATTTTCGATACCAATTTCAGGATTACATTATGTAGCCAACTCATTAGCTGTCATTGCTTGCTCGACTCTTCTTGGCATAGATATAGATACCATAAAAACAGCATTAATGAATTATAAAGGTGTAAAAAGAAGATTTGAAACGGTTGCTGATATTGATGGAACGTTGGTAATTGATGACTATGCACATCATCCAACCGAGATAAAAGCAACATTATCGTCAGCAACCTTACATAAAAGACCTGTTACAGTTGTTTTTCAACCACATAGATATAGTAGAACCCAAGGTTTGTTACAAGATTTTTCAAAATCATTTGAATTAGCTGATAGAGTGATCATTGTTGATGTTTATGGAGCTGGGGAATTACAAAAAGATTTTAATGTTACTTCGGAAGATTTAGCAAATTTAATTAAAAAAAATTATCCCAATAAAGAAGTTCATTATATCAAAACACTTGAAGAAGTGGGCACATTTTTAGAGAAAAATAGAATCAAAAATGAAATTATTTTTACTATGGGAGCTGGTACGATAACTAACTTATCAATAATGTTAAAAAATATCTTCTCTATGACTAAAATCTGCTAATTTTTGATGGAAGTAAAAGAAAATCATCTTTTAAAGGAATATAATACTTTTAAGATAGAAGTAAAAGCAAAATACTTTGTTGAAGTTAATGACATAGATGAATTAAAAAATATTTTGTTGGATAAAAAGTACTCAAGCCAAAAAAAAATGATCTTGGGTGGAGGTAGTAATATCCTTTTTACTCAAGATTTTGATGGTTTAATTATCAAAATTAATCTTTTAGGTATTAATATTTTCTCCCAAGATGAACATAATGTTACTATCAAGGCTGGTGCTGGTGAAAATTGGCATGATTTTGTTCTTTATTGTATATATAACAATTTTTCTGGATTAGAAAATCTTTCTTTAATACCAGGAACAGTAGGAGCTTCACCGATTCAAAATATTGGAGCTTATGGTGTTGAAATAAAAGATGTCTTTGTACAACTTGAAGCATTAGATATTTCAACAGGTAATATCAGGATTTTTGATTATGGAGAATGTGATTTTTCGTATCGTGGCAGTATTTTCAAATATGAGCTAAAAAATAAATATATCATTGTCTCTGTTACTTATAAGCTAAAAAAAAATCCAGTTTTTAATGTTTCTTATGGAGCTATCAGAGATACCTTAGATAGTATGGGAATAACTGAATTATCAGCTAAATATATTAGTGATGCTGTTATTAGTATTAGGAGCTCAAAATTACCTGATCCAAAAATTTTAGGTAATGCAGGTAGTTTTTTTAAGAACCCAGAGGTTAGTCAAGAGCATTTTATTAGATTAAAAGCTCAATATCCTAACATTGTAAGTTATAAGACAAATACTAGTAATATAAAAATACCTGCTGGTTGGTTAATAGAAGCTTTGGGGTGGAAAGGTAAAACTTTTGATAATTATGGTGTTCACCAATATCAAGCTTTAGTTATTGTCAATTATGGCGGATCAAATGGTTCTGATATAAAAAACTTAGCTAACGATATAATTAAATCTATTTTTGATAAATTTGAGATCAATCTTGAGATTGAAGTAAATATTATTTGATAGATATAAACTCATATATCAAAAAATAAGCTGTATTCATTGTTATTCTAGCTTAATACAATTTTTCTAAGGTGATGTATAATAATTTTATTATTAATTACTTTAAAAACAAAATTGATAACAAATTTAAATTTATTTTAAGGTTAGAGATATGGCACTTAATTTAACAAGTTTAGTTAATTCTATAAAATCATTAGAAAGGTCTATTTCTACTTATTATAAGCTTTCAAAAGATAAATCTATTACAGAAGATGATATGGAAACAATTAAAGCAGGAGTAATACAAAATTTTGAAGTAGCTTACGAGCAATGTTGGAAATTCATGAAAAGATGGATTGAAGAAAACGTAAGCCCTGACTTAGCTGATGGAGTTAGTCGAAAAGAGTTATACCGAGTAAGTGCCGAAAATAAGTTAATTTCTGATATCGACGCATGGATGAGTTTTAATAAGTCAAGAAATCTTACATCGCATACCTATAATAGTAGGAACTCAGAAATAACTTTTAAAACTTCTTTATTATTCATCACTATTGCTAAGGATTTTTACAAAAGACTTGAAGAACGTAATGATTGATATTTCTGAAAAGAATTTAAAAATTGTTTTGGATATTCTGAAACAATTTGTCCCTAGTTGTGAGGTTAGAGTTTTTGGTTCTCGTTATAAAGGTAATGCAAAGAAATATTCTGATCTTGATTTAGTAATAGTTGGAAGTGAAAAAATAAATTGGGAGATAATTTCAGATATAAAAGAAGCTTTTCAAGAATCAGACTTAACTTTTAGAGTTGATGTAATAGATTGGAACGATATTGAAGAGTATTTTAGAGAAATAATTATAAAAAGTGGTTATGAAGTTATATTTTATAAAATAATAAAGAGCTGAATAAAAGTTTATTCAGCTCTTTACAGTTTTAGTTTAGAATTTATTCTTCTGGTTCTTCGTTATCATCTTCGTCAGAAACTTCAACAAATTCTTCATGAGCACCACTTAATTTTTCAGCCATTTTTTCTCTAACAAGTTTATCTAATTCTTTTGCCATTTCTGGATTAGCTTTTAGATAATCTCTAGCATTATCTCTACCCTGAGCAATTTTTGCATCTTTATATGAATACCATGAACCTCCTCTTTGAACTAATCCTTGTTCTACTGCAAGATCCAAAATACATCCTTCTATGGATATACCTTGACCAAAAATTAAATCAAATTCAGCTTGCTTAAATGGAGGAGCAACTTTATTTTTTACAACTTTTGCTTTTACTCTATTACCAATTTCACCCTTATCTTTGTCTTTAATAGACTCAACTTTACGAATCTCAAGACGAAGTGAAGAATAAAATCTTAAAGCTCTACCACCTGTAGTAACTTCTGGATTACCATACATAACACCAACTTTTTCACGTAATTGATTAATAAATAATACAATACACTTTGATCTACCTGTTACAGCTGTAAGCTTTCTAAGAGCTTGTGACATTAATCTTGCCTGTACACCAATTTGAGAATCTCCCATATTACCTTCAAGCTCTGATCTAGGTACTAATGCAGCTACAGAGTCAATAACAACTATATCAACTGCACCACTTCTAACCAATGTTTCTGTTATTTCGAGGGCTTCTTCACCTGAATTTGGCTGTGAAATAAGTAAATTATCGATATCTACACCAATTCTTCTAGCATATTCAGGATCAAGAGCATGTTCTGCATCAATAAAAGCAGCTGTACCACCCAATTTTTGAGTTTCTGCAATGATGTGTAAAGCAACAGTTGTTTTACCACCTGATTCTGGACCATATACTTCAATTATTCTTCCACGTGGAATACCACCAACCCCAATAGCCATATCTAATGATAAAGCACCTGTTGGGACAACCTCAACTTTCATTTTTGCTGCATCGCCAAGCTTCATAATGGTATTTTTACCAAAGGTTTTATCTATTTGCGATATCGCTAATTCGAGGGCTTTCTTTTTGTCTGTGTCAAAAGCAGAAGCAATACTTTTCTCTTTGTTTTTTTCGCTTGCCATGTATGGATTCCTCATAAATAATGATAAGATTTTTTTTGTTAAATGAAACAAAATATACTAGTAATTATATCTACTAAAAACGAATGTGTCAAATAGCTTATAACCTTTTATTTACAATAGTTTCACAAGGTTTTAAAAATGCTTTCTTTATTAAGTTTATATAATCAAAAAATCTCAAAAATTAACCTTATTTTTATTCCACAAAAATTAAGTATTTTTTTATTTGTAAGCTTGACAAATGATTAACTTATATTCTGATTTCATTAATTTTTTATGTGCAATTGAAAGAAACTTGATAAACTTTAGTATTGTAACAATTTTAGTAATAGAACGAATAAAAATATGAGCTTAGAAATAAAAATACCTAGTGTAGGCGAATCAATAACAGAAGTAACTATCTCAAAATGGCTAAAAAAAAATGGAGATTTTGTCAAGCTTGATGAAACTATCTGTGAATTAGAATCTGATAAAGCAACTTTTGAAATAAATTCTGAAGCTGATGGGGTAATTCATCTATCTGTAGAAGAAGGAGAAACAGTTAATATAGGCACTGTCATTGGTGAACTTGATATAGATGCAAAACCATCTAACGAACCAATTAAAAATGAAAAAATTGATGATAAAAAAGTTGATGATGTTAAAGCAGTAGAATCAAAATCAGATTCTTATGCTAAAGGCTATCCATCACCAACAGCGGCAAAAATACTTTCAGAAAAAAATATCAGTAGCTCAGAAGTTCAAGGTACTGGTAAAGATGGAAGAATTACCAAACAAGATGCAAACTTAGCTCAAAAAGTGGTTAATAATCCTATTCAACCTATTGCATTAGAGAGTCAAAAAAATAACACTGTTTCAGAAAAAACTAATAGAGATTCAAGAAGAGAAAAAATGTCTTCTCTCAGAAAAACTATTTCAAAAAGATTAGTAGCAGTAAAAAATGAAACAGCAATGCTAACGACCTTTAATGAAGTAGATATGAAGCCAATTATGGATATAAGAAAGAAATATAAAGAGTTATTTAAAGAAAAACATGACGTTAATTTAGGATTTATGTCATTTTTTGCCAAAGCTGTTTGTATTGCTCTTCAAGAATTCCCAGCGGTTAATGCTCAAATAGATG
Source organism: Candidatus Sericytochromatia bacterium (assembly GCA_014377055.1). Classification (GTDB taxonomy): domain Bacteria; phylum Cyanobacteriota; class Sericytochromatia; order UBA7694; family JACMQJ01; genus JACMQJ01. The sequence continues at coordinate 1,117 of JACMQJ010000212.1, read as the reverse complement.
GTGATGAAATAGTTTTTAATGATTTTTGTGATATATCAATTGCTGTTTCAGCTCCAAAGGGTCTGGTTGTACCAGTGATTCGCAGTGCTGAAATGATGAGTTTTGAGCAAATAGAAAAAGATATTGTTCGATTAGCTGTCAAAGCAAGAGAAAATAAGCTTAGTATAGACGAAATGACAGGTGGAACATTTACAATTACCAATGGTGGTACTTTTGGCTCTATGCTTTCAACACCTATCATTAATGCACCACAATCTGCAATACTTGGTATGCACAATATTGTTGAAAGACCTGTTGCTATTAACGGAGAGGTTGTTATTAGACCAATCATGTATCTTGCGTTATCTTATGATCATAGGATTATTGATGGTAAAGAATCTGTTAGCTTTTTGGTAAGAGTAAAACAATTACTTGAAGATCCGACAAGATTACTTTTAAGAATTTAAAACCATCAAATATAACTTATCTAGTTTATTAAAGATAAAAAAATGCTATTACTACTTATGTTTAGTAGTAATAGCATTTTTCTAAAGTTAAGTCTTTAAAGAGATTTTTCTAAAAGTTCAACAATATCCATATTTTGTATTTGTTCTGCATAACCTTTAGCATTAATACCATCGCTAAGCATTGTCTTACAAAATGGACAAGCACTTGCAACAATATTAGCCTTTGTTTCCATTGCCTGCTCACTTCTCATTTCATTAATACGTTGTCCAATACTTTCTTCCATCCACATTCTACCACCACCAGCACCACAGCACATTCCTGTTTCTCTACTTTTATCCATTTCGATAACTCTAATGCCTGGAATAGCTTTAAGTATTTCTCTAGGGGCATCGTAGACTTCGTTATAGCGTCCAAGATAACATGAATCATGATAAGTAACAGCCTGATCAATAGTCTTTTGTGGTTTAATCTTACCACTTTGAATTAATTCATAAATCAATTCCGTATGATGCAAGACTTCGTAATTTCCACCAAATTGAGTATATTCATTTTTAATTGTATTGAAACAGTGAGGACAAGCTGTAATTACTTTCTTTACATTATAACCGTTCATAGTTTCGATATTTTGTTTTGCTTGAGTTTGGTATAAATATTCATTACCAATTCTTCT
>JACMQJ010000211.1 GCA_014377055.1 Candidatus Sericytochromatia bacterium | reverse complement strand
GGTCCAAGTCTTTGAATATCCCAAATAACAGCAGGAATTTCGGCATAATAGCCCAAACCTACAAACTCAGACATCAAAGAGATACCAGGTCCAGAAGTTGAGGTGATAGCTCTAGCACCCGCCCAGCCTGCACCTAGAATCATACCAACAGCGGCAAGTTCATCTTCTGATTGTATTTCAGCAAATGTTGCTACACCATTATCATCAGTTCTAAATTCTTTGAGGTATTGAATTAATGTTTCACAAAAGCTTGACGAAGGTGTAATTGGATACCATGCAACAAATGTACATCCTGCAAATAAAGCACCAATAGCTCCTGCTGAATTACCGTCTATCAATATTTTCCCTTTATTTTCATCCATTCTTTCAATGAAATATTTATTTTGTTTTACACAATTTTCTTTAAAGTAATTAGCACCAAGATCGTAAGCTTGCATATTTATCTCAATCGCTTTGGCTTTACCTTTAAAGTTATCATGAATAGCTTCTTTGACAGTTTTTTCTTCCAAACCAATCATTTCGGCAACAAAACCAACATAAAGCATATTGGTCAAAAGTTTTCTTAATTTGATGTCTGCAAAATTTTCTTTGGCTATGGTGTTAAAAGGTACTGGATATAAGGTTACGTCTGTTCTTTTGGATTCATCACTAACTTTTAAGTCTGAATTATAGATAACTATTCCGCCAGAAACAACATTTTTCATATCTTCATCAATAGTATCTTGATTCATGGCTATCACCATATCAACATCATTTTTTCTGGCAACATAACCATTCTTATTGGCTCTGATTATAAACCAAGTTGGTAATCCTGCAATGTTGGAAGGGAAAATGTTCTTACCACCTACAGGAATACCCATTCTGAAAAGGGTTTTGATGATAATGTTATTTGCTGATTGACTTCCTGAACCATTGACTGTTGCAACTTGGATGCTGAGATCATTAACAATTTTTTGTTCGCTCACGACTATAATAATCCTTCTTGTGTAATAAAATTATTTTAAGACATATACATTGTAGTCCATTAATATTGTAAGTACAACAAAATTTAACTATATTTTTAGAATTATTTCAAAATATTTTTTAGATTTAAAAATTCCTTTTTAGTAAAATTATTTTTATATACTTCAAATATTTCTCTAGCTAATATATTTTTTCCATTGTTTAAATATCCTACAATTAAATTACAAATAATAGACGTATCATAAGAATTATTTTCTAATGCTTGATTTAGATAATCTATACCTCTATTAAAATCATTTTTATTAAGATAGATAACAGCTATAAGATATAGAGGTCTCCATGTTATTGAAGCATAATCATAGATTAAATAGGGGTTATTTTCTTCTTTAAAATTTAAAAGCTTATAATAATAAAAAATAGCCTCATTGGGCTTATTACATATTTTATCAAGATATAAGCCGTAATAAAGACAAAAATCAGGGTTTATTAGAGCTATTTTATTGTAATTTTTAAATATATTTTCTAAATTAGTCCAGTCTTCGATCATGTAATACCCTTTTAAGAGATTTGTTATTATATGAATATTTACAGGGTATTTCATATAAGGATCATTAAAGGCTATATTAAGATATTTTATTCCTTCATTAAATTTGGATTGGGCTAAATATTCTCTACCTAATAAAAAGTTAAAGTAATATTTTACTTTGATATTATCTGATTCTAATTCGGAGTAAATAAGCGTCATATTACGCTCATGCTTGAGTTTCATCATCTCAGGCGAGAGATCATAACCATAATGTATTAAGTGAAAATCTTTGATTAAGATATTATTATATCTTTCATCATCAACTCCAATTAATTGCTCATGAATAGCACAAAAATATTGAAAATCATTATTGTTAGGAAATAATCTTGTATTGCAATGATACCCACTTTTTTCATTATACTTAGAAGCGTCTGTGACACTAAATATTTTAATAAAATAAGTTGTGTTTTGGACATCAAGATATTTTTTTATGTTCTCAGGATTTATTAGTCTTTCGTCTGCATCGATCGAAAAAACCCAATCTTTAGTAGCTTTTTGTATACAAAAGTTTCGAGCATCAGCAAAACTATTATTCCACTCATATTCAAATACTTTTGCCCCAAAGTCTTTGGCTATCTGTAATGTGTTGTCAACTGATCCTGTATCTGTGATTATTATCTCATCAGCGACATTTGAAATACTTTCAAGCATTCCAAGTAAAAACTTTTCTTCGTTTTTTACAATACAACAAAAAGATAATGTTGAGGACATTTTAAGCGAATGTTTTAAAAGTTTCTTTTAATATGTCTATAGTATTAATAATATCAAGACCGACTTTGAATTCTGTATAAATGATCATTCCTTCATCACTTATCTTTATTTCAATAATGAATGCAACAATTTCATCGGTTTCAATAATAATAATTTTAGGGACATTAGGGTTAAAACGTTTTGCTTGCTTGGTTATCTGACTAAAAATAGATAAAACATGAGCTGAAAATAAGTCTTTATCGACAGTTTCGTAAAAAAAACTATCTATAATTAATCCATCACGTCCAACTATAATTGAGTTTTTAATCCCATTTATGGATTGTATTTTTTGTAGTATTAAATCGGTTGCTAACATGCTTTCATTTTACACTGATATGTTCTAAACGTCTAATATAGATCACCAATTTAATTGATTAAAGGATTAACACAGATTTTTAAAAAAGTATTATTTTCGTTTGTCTTAATCTGTGACATCTGTGTAATCTGTGGTTAAAATATTCTTAGCTTTTAATTAAGGTTATTTTTCCATTGATTGTTTTTTCTGAACTGTCATGCTCTGAACCTGTACAAATATCTACACGACCAAACCCTTTACCAGTAAATGCACCACCTGTATCAACAGCTCTAAACTCTATTTTTTTACCATATTTTTTTTCTAGTTCTGGAATACTAAATTTATCACCATAATGAACTTTACCATTTGCATATAGTTTTTTATCAAGTGCTATTGAAACATAAGGAGCTTTACCTGATAAAAATTGCTGTAATGTATATAGTTTATGCCCTTGTTTATCGACAAAGCCACCTTCTAGTCGGCTATTAGCTGGATAATATCCCGTTGCTCTAGGTGTTCCAACAACTTTACTAGTGTGTCCATGATTAGCAATATTAGAAGCTTTAATATTATCAAAATTTATATTAGGTATAGCATTTCCAGATGTATTTGATGCAATTAAAGAATTAAACAAGCTATCTGGTCTTGCCAAATTTACAGAACTATGATGATGATTTTCGGTTTTATTATTCTGTTGGTGTGTATGTGTCTGGTTTGTAGAGTTAAGTGGTATCGATTCTGGTATACCACTATTTGATTTGTTACTAATGTGCATAAAAAGCCTTTCACAGAAAAATATCCTAATTTTATATATAGGCTAAAAGAGATGGATCTGAACAATCTTAACCTGAATTTATCTTTTTAATAATTTGGTCATATTTTTTTTAAAATTAGCAAATTTAACTAAAGTAAACTTACCCCTATCTGACCAAACTATCTCACCTTTCTTATTAACTAGATAAAAATATGTTTTTTCATCTTCTGAATGATCAAGATATTTTTTGATTGGTTCTAAAGGTTGATAGACTAGCATTACATGTTTTTGACCTTCTGGAGGTGTTTGGCTTCTAAGTGTCGGCTCTAAAACTTTACTAACACCTTTGACAAAAATGCTATCCCCAAGCATAGGGAAAATATAAAAATCTACACCTTTAACTTTATAATATTTTTTTAAAAATTCTTTAACCCATATTTCTGATATTTTGCTACTCTCACGACCAAATCCAAGAGTGATAAAACTAATTTTTCCTTTTAGATCGTTTGGTATATCAACTTTTGTACCTGCAAAGGTTTTGCCTGACATTTCAGGAAATATTTTACCCTGATCACTTGCCATAGCTTGACTAGACAAACAAAATAACAAATAGGATAATATATATATTTTTTTCATAAACTTAACTCTTATATATTTTAAATATTTTCTTAATTTTGAACAAGTATAAATGTCATCTAGTTAACAACTCTTGCTCTTTTTTCCAATTTTTATAATTAATATTATATTCTTTTTCTAGTGATTCGATAGATGTATTTTCTTTCAATTCTATTTTTTTCATATAAATATTAGCAATTGGTTTTCTCCTAGAAAAATAATCAACAAAAACTCCTGCATAAATTAATTGAAAGTTATCGGCATGATCAACAACATATTTTATTCCTTTTTCAAATTTAAAATTATCCAAGTGCATTGATTCGATTTTACCTTGAGGGAATATCAAAACAACATTATCAGGTTTACTTAATATTTCACATGTATAATCAAGTGACTCATTAACTGTTTCACTTTTTCTTTTAATTGAATAAACACCAGAATAACTAAATAAAATTCTTTTTTTTAACTCCTCTTCCAACATCATAACATTGAATTTTTTTTTGAAAAAGTGAATGCATAAATGAAGTGTAAAAAATCCATCCCACCAACTAAAATGATTACAAATAAAAAGAACTGATTTATTATCATCAAAAGCAAAATCGTGATCATAATTTATTCTATGAAAATCACTTTTTAGTATTTTTTCGATATACCAATTAAAAAATCCGACAACAAAAAAGTTATGCTTATTTTTAATCATTTAGTGATATTTTTTCTTAATCTGATCTGCTACGACTTGACCCGAAATTAATGAAGGTGGAACACCAGGCCCTGGTACTGTTAATTGACCAGTATAGTATAAATTATCTATTTTTTTATTCTTAATTGATGGCTTAAAAATTGCTGTTTGCATTAATGTATTGGCTAATCCATAAGCATTACCTTTAAAAGCGTGATAATCATTTTTAAAATCATTATGAGCATAACTTTTTTTATAAATAACCGATTCTCTTATTTTTTGCTCTGTTAATGATTCTAATCTATCCATGACCATATTGTAATATTTTTCTCTTGTTTCTTCATTATCATCAAGATCTGGTGCGACTGGTATTAATATAAAAATGTTTTCACAGCCCTCAGGAGCAATACTATCATCGGTTTGTGAAGGTGCAGACACATAAAATAATGGCTGTGTTGGCCAAATAGGAGTTTCATAAATTTCTTTGGCATGTAATGGAAAATCTGTATCAAAAAATAAGTTATGATGAGTTAGATTTTTAAGTCTTTTATTAATCCCTAAATAGAATATTAATGATGAAGGTGACATTATTCTTGATTCCCAATACTTAGTATCATAGTTTCTCAATTCAGGTGCTAATAATTTAGTTTCAACATGATGATAGTCTGCACCAGCAACAAATATATCTGATTCAAATTCACCTTGATTAGTCATTATTTTTGAGGCTTTATTATCTTGTACTTCTATTTTTAAAACTTCTGTATTGTATTCAAATTTTACCCCTAATTCTGTTGCCAAACTGACCATTGCTTCTATTATCTTGTGCATTCCACCCATTGGATACCATGTTCCCAAAGCTATATCAGCATAATTCATCAAACTGTATAGAGCAGGTGTGTTTTCTGGAGTAGCACCTAAGAATAAGACAGGAAATTCGATTATTTGTAGTATTTTCTCATTTTTAAAAAACTTTCGGGCATGTTTTGAAAATGATTTAAAAAGATCCATATATAGAACATTAGATAAAATTGTTTTGTCAGCAAACTCAGTTAATTTAAGACTTGGCTTGGTAACAAACTCACTCATTCCAACTTGGTATTTATGCTTGGCTTGCTTTAAAAATTCTCTGAGTTGAATTGTACTACCAGACTCTAATGATTCAAATAATGCTTCAAATTCACTCATATTTGCAGGTAATTGAACAGAATCATCTTTACCAAAAAATACAGTATAAGATGGGTCTAAACGAACAAGATCATAATAATCTGATATTTTTTTACCAAATCTAGCAAAAAAATCTTCAAAAACATCAGGCATCCAATACCAACTGGGCCCCATGTCAAAAGTAAAGCCCTCAGCTTGAAAAACTCTAGCTCTACCACCTGGTGAAGAGTTTTTTTCCAGAATAGTTACATCAAATCTATCATCAGCAAGTGTAATAGCCGCGGCTAACGAGGCAAAACCTGAGCCTATAATAGATACTTTATTAGATACTTTTTTTTTAGTCATAGCATTTCAAAATATATTTTAAATATAAAAAAGGAATAATATAGTATTTATCTATCTTTTAGACTATATTAATAAGTAAAGACCACTTAAATTTATATTAAATTATTAATTAATCGATATAGCTAATCAATTTTAAGAGCGTCTTTTTCGTAGTAGGGAAGACATTCAGCACAATATTTATAGCTAAGGGAACTATAAAATTTATTTATAATTCCCTTAGAGTTTTTGCGATAAAAAAAAGCTTCTTCTAATTTATATTTACTTGTACATCTTTCGCAAATATAAATCTTAGACATTATTTTTTTTCTTCTATAGTTTTTATATCTTTGGGAGGTGTTGCCATATTTAATTGTTTTTGAATATGGGTTTTTCCGTCAGGAGTCTTATAATTGACTGATGGTTGTTCCATAGGAACAGACTTAGCTTCATTTGCTAACTTAGGTTTTGCTAATTGTATCTTTTCATAAGCATCTTTACCCATACTAACATCAAATTTTATATGACCAGCCTGTGATAAGCCAAAAAGAGCTATAATTGAAAAAACTGCTGCTAAGAGCATTGTAGGCCATAGAGTTTCTTGATGTAAAACTATTTCGTCACCTTCTGTTTGACCATGTCCACCACTCATTATATTTATTACTCCAAAAAATTAAAATTATATGAAAACGAATTTAATTATATCATGGTCGATTATCAAAGGATATTACTAAATATTTTTATTGGAAAAATATAAATTGTTTTTAAAAATTTGTTCTTGTAAGTCTAAATTTGTGTACACTTATAAGGCTCTAAGAATAAAGTTTTTTGACTATTTTCTTATACAAAAATTTAAAATAAACTAGGCTTAAATAATATGGTTGCTACCAAAAAAGTAAAAATAGAAACATTTGGTTGTCAGATGAATAAATCTGATTCTGAAAAAATATTGGGTTTACTATCAAATATAGGATATTCTAGTACAGAGTTTCCAGAAGATGCTGACTTAATTTTAATAAATACATGTAGTATTCGTGAACATGCTGTCCAAAGATTAATTGGTCATCTTGGTAATTTCAAAAGAATGAAGCAGTTTAATCCTAACCTAATAATAGGTGTTGGTGGTTGTGTTCCTCAGCATGAAAAAGAAAATATTAGAAAAAAAGCTCCTTTTGTTGACATAGTTTTCGGATCACAAAATTTTAATAAAATCCATGAAATGGTGCAAAGATTTGAAGATAATCGTCGTCCTATAGAAGAAATTGTTAAACAAGCTGATGTTTATGAAAATGATATGCCTCTTGTTAGAGATGGTAAATTTAATGCTTGGATCACTATTATGAATGGTTGCTCAAGATATTGTACTTTTTGTATAGTTCCTTATGTTAGAGGAAACGAAGTAAGTCGTACACAGGAATCAATAATTAGAGAAGTAGAAGATGCTGTCGCTGCTGGATACAAAGAAGTTACACTATTAGGACAAATAATTGATTTATATGGTAGAGACCTCAAGCCAAGAGCAACACTTGATGATTTATTATATAAGGTTAGTGCTGTTAAGGGCGTTGAAAGAATACGATTTTTGACATCTCATCCTAAATATATGAGTAAATCAATGGTTGATGCTGTTGCCGAATTACCTAATGCTTGTGAATACTTTCACTTACCTTTGCAGTCAGGTAATGACCAGATTCTTGAATC
>JACMQJ010000210.1 GCA_014377055.1 Candidatus Sericytochromatia bacterium | reverse complement strand
TGTTAATAAGCTACTAAATATTTAAGGAAAATAATGAATCTAACTAATCCAAAATCAATAATTATCTTGGGCTATCCTCTCGAACACACACTTTCACCAAAGATTCATAATTTTGCTTTTAAATATCATAACCTTGATTATGTTTATACCGCTTATCCAATCGCTCCTGATAAATTGTCAGAGATGGGAAAATATTTTTTGCATAATTTGCCTATTTGTGGAGGTAATGTAACTGTTCCATTTAAAGAAATAATTTTTAATTACTTGGATAAGTTCACAGAAGAAGCCTCTCAGGTTGGTGCTGTTAATACTTTTTATCAAAAAGATAATCAATTATGGGGAGATAATACTGATGTTTATGGTTTTTTGCAATCTGTAGATATATATAAGGATTATTTTGAAAATAAAAAAGTACTCTTGTTAGGAACAGGTGGATCAGCAAAAGCTATTATTACAGCCTTAAATAATTTAAATGTTAAAGAAATAGCTGTAGTGAGTAGAGAATTAGAAAAGTCTAATACTTTTGTTGTGAATAAAAATAATTTAAATCCAAATATAAATATGGTTTCACTTGATTATGATTCATTAATAAATTATGATGGTCTTAGTGACTTTTCAGCTATAATTAATTGTACACCTGTAGGCATGTATGAAAATATTTCACCCTTGCCAAAGACAATTATTGATCGATTAAATAATGATGCTTTAGTTTATGATTTGATCTATAATCCCTCAAAATCTAAGCTTCTCAGCTTATCAGAAGCAAGAGGGCTAAAAATTATTAATGGCAAAATGATGCTAATTTATCAAGCCTCTAAATCATTTAAAATATGGACAGGGTATGAATTTCCTATAGATCAAGTAACAGAGATTATTTAAGATATTAACCTAAGCTTAACTAAAATTGATACAAGTTTTTTGGTTAAGCTTACTATAAGATAAGTAGGTTTTTTATTTAAAAACTGATTGGAATTTTTAATGGAGGTTTATTCATGCCTGATATAAATTTTAGTGTTAAGGTCAATCCTGAAGTTGTAAAAAAATTCAACGACGAAAAAATTGATAAATTAGCTGGTAAATTTGGCTTAGACAAAAAAGAGCTTGAAGGAAGTGGTATTGGTTTAACCCAAGCTGATGGTATGCAATTAAGTACTTTTAAAGCATTATCTGGTGGAACAGGTGTAATTACAAAAGCAACATTGATCAAATTTGATGATGGTAATCAAACTCCAGCTCAAAAATATTCAGAAGAATTAAAAAAAGTTTTACCTGGCTCAATGGTTGTTCAAAGTCCTAAATCAAATGAAGAAAATGTTATTAATGTTCAATCAAGATATGGCGATACAGCTAATCAATCATTTGTAATGGTTGGTGGTAATGATAGTAATAAAGATGGTAAACTTGATGTAGTAACTGAGCTTAATGAAAATGAATTAGTAAAAACTACCAATGATGCCAAAGAACTTGGCGGAAAAGATTTAAAAGCAACCCCTGATCAAGCAATGGCTTTTTATCTAAAGAAAAAAGGTGTTAATACTTCAGAAATAACTGTTATTAGTAATGAATCAAAACCACTTAATACTAAATTAAGCTCACTTCTTGATGGTATTGGTGAAGGTAAGTAAGACTTAAGTTTAATGGCAAAAAAAATAATAAAAGATGGTCATATAGTTATATATGACGGTGGACAAGTTAGTGTCCTCGAAAATTATTCTATTCTAATCAATGATAATTTAATTGAAAAAATAGATAAATATGAAAATTTGAGATCTGAGGCAACGGAAATAATTGATGCTAAAGATAAAATAGTAATTCCTGGATTGATTAATACACATCATCATTTATCTCAATCATTAACTCGTGGAATGAAAAGTGTTCAAAACTTGGGTCTTTTTGATTGGTTAACAAAATTATATGAAGTATGGAAAAACTTATCTTATGAATCACTCTATGTAAGCTCTTTGGTTAGTTTAACCGAAATGCTTAAATATGGTTGTACAACTTCAACTGATATGTGTTATCTTTTTCCACAAAACTCAGATGCAAAACTAGAAGCTGTAATTCAAGCAGCCCAAGAGCTTGGCATTAGGTTTCATGCAGGTCGTGGAAGTATGTCTGTTGGCATAAGTAATGGAGGTTTACCTCCTGATGTTAATACTCAGGCTGAAAGTGAAATTGTAAGGGATAGTCTTAGAATAATTGATAAATTCCATGACCCTGATCCTATGGCAATGCTAAAAATAGATCTATCTCCTTGTGCACCATTTTCTATTTCAAAAGATTTAATGATGGAAACTAGAAAAATTGCCAAAGATAAAAAGCTTTTATGTCATACACATTTAGCAGAAACTCTTGATGAAGAAGTTTATTGCTTAGAAAAATATGGTTCAAGACCTGCCAAATTTTTGCAAGATCTTGATTGGCTTGGAGATGATGTTTATCTTGCTCATTGCGTTCATCTAAACAAAGAAGAAATACAGCTTTTTGCTGATACAGGTACTGGTGTAGCTCATTGCCCAAGCTCAAATATGCGTCTTGGTTCTGGTATTGCTCCTATTGTTGAATTAATGGGAGTTAATGCTAAAGTTGGTCTAGGTGTAGATGGTAGCTCAAGCAATGATAGTGGAAATATACTTAATGAAGCTCGTATGGCTTTATTTCTTCAACGAGTCAAACATGGAGCTAGTTGTATGAATGTTGGTGATGCAATTAAACTTGGTACTATAGGTGGAGCAAGGCTTTTAAACAGGACTGATAAATTAGGAAGTATAGAGCTTGGCAAAGCTGCTGATTTTGCTATCTATGATCTCAATACTCTTGAACATGCAGGAGCATATGCTCAAGATCCATTAGGAGCATTATTATTATGTAACGCCAATAAAGCTGATACTGTTATAGTAAATGGTAAGGTTGTTGTTAGTGACGGTAATCCCGTTAATGTTGATACAGAAAAAATTACCCATAGATTGAATGAAATAGTTAGAAGTAAATTTTTACCTGTACCAGAAGTAAAGTAATTAATATCAATTCAACAAAATAATTTATCTTAAGAGGGTAAGTGCAAGACTTACCCCCTACAATTATTTGAGGTTTAATTTAATTTTATAATAGGTCTTATGCAATGAGTCTTTAATAAAAAACAGACACATGATATTTTATTTATAAAATTAATGTATTAAAAGTTTAAAGTATATTTTCCTTAATAAAGATTCACCATGAAAAAATTTAAATAATCTTGTATCAATAAAATACCTATGCTATATTTAAATTGATTCAGATATAAATTATATTTATTCTAAATTACGTTGGGGTGTTGCCAAGTGGTAAGGCATCGGATTCTGATTCCGACATGCGTAGGTTCAATCCCTACCACCCCAGCTTTAAAAAATATGTGATTCTAACATTTTATTTAAGCCCCATACTTTTTTTAACATCTTCTAAAGTTTTTGAAGCTACTGTTTTGGCTTTTTTAGCACCATAATCCAAAATATCGGTGATATAGTTTTTATCCAGAGCAATCTTATTGTATTTTTCTCTTATTGGTTCTAAGTGTTCATTCATGCCTTTATGCAATAATTTTTTGCAGTCAATACAACCAATACTAGCTGTAGTACAACCTTCTCTAACTATTCCAAGTGTCTCTTCATTAGAAAAATTTTTGTGATAGCTAAGATAAACATTACACTTTTCAGGATCGCCTGGATCAGTTTTTCTAACTCTAGCTGGATCTGTCATTGCAGGTCTTAATTTTTGAAAGATAACATCGCTAGAATCTATAATAGAAATATCATTATTAAGAGTTTTACTCATTTTATTGATACCATCAAGACCCATGATTCTTTTTGCTTTTGTGATTAATGCTTCTGGCTCAATTAAAACATTTGTATAGTTAAAATTAAATTTTCTGATAACATCTCTAGCTAATTCGATATGTTGAATTTGATCCTCACCTACAGGAACTTTTTTTGCATTATACAGAGCAATATCAGCTGTCTGTAAAACAGGATAAGCAAATAATGAAGCATTAATATTTTCAGGATGTTGATCAGATTTTTCTTTAAATTGGATCATACCTGTTAACCAATTAAAATTGGTCACTGAGCTTAAAATCCAACTTAATTCGGTATGTTCTGACACATGAGATTGAATAAATAAGGTAGATTTTTCTGGGTCAACACCACAAGATATAATACCAATAGCCATTTCTCTTATTTTTGCTTGCATTTCGGCAGGAATAAAAGGTGTAGTAATAGCATGATAATCAACTATACAAAAAAAGGATTCATAATTAGCTTGTAGGTCAGCCCAGTTCTTAATAGCTCCTAAATAATTGCCTATATGTATCTCACCTGTTGGTCTTATTCCACTGAATAATCTATCGTTCATTTTTATACCAAAAATTTAAATTGTAGATATTACTACTATCGTATTAAATTTTAAACCGAAAAAATAACATAGTAAAGTTTTTGGGTGAATTAAAATTTTAATTTACTATATTCCTTAAAATCTATTGAAGCAAAGTTAATTATAGTTGTATAATTCACCTCAACCTTAATAACGTTAAAATAAAAATGTTATGTAAAATGAACCATTAAAAAAATATTTGGAAAAGAGGTAAGATGAAAGAATTAACCAAGTCCTACAAAGAATTAACTAGTTGGATGATTAAGAATCCTGATGAAGTAATCAAACAAAGACAAGAATTTCAAGAAAGAGTCATAAAAAAGCGTTGTTTTTATGGTAATTCAGCTATGCCAACTACATTAATGCCACTTTTCCTTAAGAAAAAATCATTAGATTTAATCAAAAGTGCTTGCGAAGTTGCAGATACTATTATTGAAAGAACTATTGACCTATATTTTGTAGATAGTTATGTTAGAGAATATTTTTCTCATCATCCTGTAATACCACAAGAATGGATTAACAATGATCCTGGCTATAGAAAACATACTGTTATCAATCGTCTTGATGTTCTATTTGATGGTAAAAATCTTAGATTTATAGAGTTTAATACAGATAATCCAGGTGGTAGAGGTTGGACTGATATTTATGAAGAGCTATACAGTGAAAGCCCTTTGTACAAAGGTTTGATTGGTGACTTTAGTAAGCCAAGTGAAAGAAATATTGTTAAGGGTGAATTTGATGCAATCATGTCATGTTTTAAAGAAATGAATATTGGTGATAATCCGAGGCTTGCTCTTGTTGATTTTGGTTCAGCAGGTGGATCTAGGGGCGACGTAGAAATAATTAGAGATTATTTTATTGAGCATGGTGTAGAAGCAAATGTGATTG
>JACMQJ010000209.1 GCA_014377055.1 Candidatus Sericytochromatia bacterium | reverse complement strand
TACTCAGATAAAAAACTTTCTAATTACATTAACGAAAAGTTTGTTGCTATAAAGGTTAATGCTGAATCAAAAAATAATATTAGATTTGATGGTAAGGATATTACAGAAAGAGAATTAGCCATGGGATTTGGTGTTAATAGCTACCCAACCATATTTTTTATGGCTGGAGAAAAAGATGCTGTAGGGACAGCTCCAGGCTTTGTAGATGCCAAACAATTTTATACATTATCAACTTTTGTTGCTACGGATGCGTATAAAAAAACTACTTTTGAAAAATACAAAAAATCTACCATAAATTAAGTATATAAATGAAGTCTTTTTTAATCTATATAGTTATGGCTTTTCTTAGCCTATTTATTTTTGGTTTTGGTGCTTGGACATACAATCAATCAATTTATGAAGATAAAGTTAGAAAGTACTTTTTAGAAAAAAATATTACTCCAATTAAAGATTTAAAAACAGTTGCCAATTTGTCAGATAAAATGGTCTTGATTCAAGGTGAGGTAGTTGCAGATCAAACTTTTATTAGTAAAGATAACAAAAAAGTTGTATTAGAAAGGTATGAAGAAGAAACTAAGAATTTAAACAATAATTGGAAAATTGTGAAGGATTCACCCTTTTTTAAAGCTTTACCTTTTAAAATAAAAGATAAAGAAAATAATACAGTTTTGATTGATCCTTATGATATTGATAAATCATTTTTGTCTAATCCAAGAGAAGAGATTAAAAAAGAAAACGGTCAAGAGATTAAAAAAAGTTACTGGTCTTTTTTACCAAATCAAAAGTTATATATACTCGGTAACATGGATAATAAATCAGGCGTTATGGTTATTAATAGTCCAAATCTATATAAATCTGTTAGCTCGCTACAAAGAGAACCTTTTATTGTAAGTAGTTTAGAAAAAACAGAAGTTATAACAAAAGCAATGAAGATAGGTAAATCTATTTATTATGCTTCGATGGCTTTGTTTGCTGCGGGTATATTTTTTGTTATTAGTAGTATTAGTAATATAGCCAAAAATTACAAAAAAATATCCAATAATCTTATCTAAATTGTAATTAAAGAGGGTGCATGCAATACACCCCTACAACCCTCTTCATTTATTAATGTGTTCTTTGTTGTCTTGGTTCAATCACAAATTTAATAGCTGTTCTATCTTCGCCATTGATTTTTACATCAACGAAAGCTGGAACACATACTAAGTCAACTCCTGATGGAGCCATATAACCTCTAGCTATAGCTATAGCCTTAACAGATTGATTAACCGCACCAGCTCCTATCGCTTGTAGTTCGCAAAACCCTTTTTCTCTTATCATACCAGCTATTGCACCTGCAACAGATGATGGAAGAGATGATGATGCTACCTGCAATAATTGGGGTGATTCTTCGGTTCTTTCAACTTTTTTATGTGGTTGTGAAACATTTTGTGGATTGTTAGTTGAGTCCATTATGTAATTACCTTTCCTTTGTTCCTTAATTCAATGCAATGCCCTGAAAATTTTATAAATAATTACTACAAATAATTTTCAGGTTTGATCCCGAAAATAGTCTATAATTTTTCGACAAGAAAAATATATCTAAAAGTAAATTTTTAATCTTACTGCTACAATCTAAACACAAAATTCTCATCAAATCAAATATATCTTTTAGAATTTATTTAAATTAAGTTTTAATCTAAATTATATATCTAATCGTAATAACACTATATATTTCTTAATAGTATTATGATAGAAGTATAGCACAAAAAATTAATTATTATTTTGCGCATAGATAAAAAGATTTTAGTTTTTGATATTCTAAATATTGATACTATATCATAAACGTTTTGTAGATAAAAATATTTTAGCCACAGATTACACAGATGTTACAGATTAAGGCAAATGAACACGAATAATTTTTTAATATTTACTTTTATACGTTCGACAAGCTCAGTAACCGTTCGTTTCTTTATTTGTCTTAATTTGCGTCATTTGTAGCTAAATCTTTATTTAAAAAATATATTACAGGTTTAGATCACATCTTAGGAATAAGGCATTAAAAATTTTGATTTAATTAGTTTTGATATGCTATTGCTGAAAATGTTTTATTAAATTCTTGCATTGAAAGCTCGCAAATACCATCATCGTTTCCATCTCTGGTATTTCCACTTTTATCATGGGCTTCGGTTTTTCCCCACGGGTTTCTAATTTTAACTTTATCAGTTTTTTCATCATATCCTATAACAGAGTAAACGTGACCATCAGGTAATCCTAATGAGTTTTTTTCAAAAGGATTTTTAGCAATACTTGCTGTCATCATTTTATTGTTGGAAACTGCGGATTTTAATTTGGCTCTAGTTTTATCAGCACTTGTAGCCATTAATAAGTCTGTATCAAAATTACTACCTGTGAGATCTTTGATACCTCTACCAGTAATCATACTACCACCACCACTTTTATCATAAGGGTTTTCTTTAGAAAGAAAAATAGTTTCATTTCTATAAACAGAATAGGCTTTTTCTATAACAGGAACCCAAGCTTTTCCTTCTGCATAAAGTCCTAACTCCGTATCTGTAGGAGCTTTTACTGTAACTGATTTATCAGAAAATTTAACTGTAAATGTTCCATCCTTATTATCCTTAACCATTTCAACAATTTTTTGTGGACTACGTTGAGCTAATGAAGTAAGAGCAGCTAAAAAGTAGCAGTCACCTGTACTTCCCTGCCTTAAATCTTGATAATTAATATCGGATACTTTTGGAGATAACTTCATTTTCCCTTGATCGTCAAAAATATTATTAAATTTTGCATGAGCATTATTTATTTTACTAAGATCATAATAATATTGTGATTCAACTGCATTCTTTAATTTATTATCATTTGGTAATTGATCAAGAGCAAGTATATCTTTTTTACTAATTCCATC
>JACMQJ010000208.1 GCA_014377055.1 Candidatus Sericytochromatia bacterium | reverse complement strand
TTACATCTTGCCATTTGACTATTACTGACATCTGTAAGAGCTGAACTAATTTGTCTTGATGTGAGACTTTGACTAAAACTGGTTTGCATACTCATAAGCCCAAGCGCAATTATAGACATTATTACTACTGATACCAGTATTTCAATTATTGTAAACCCACTATTTCGTTTTATGGGCATGTTGATGCACCTCTTGTCGTTATTATACCAACTAATTTAACCTGATATTTAACATATTTGCCACCATTAGATAAACAAATATTGTCCTGATTATAGGCTATACCTCTGGCATCATAAATAAAATTTGTTGCATCAGTAGCACCAACTGTTATATATTTTTCTGAACTCATATCAAGAGTTTTAATAACAGTAGTTTTTGTGCTGTCACAAGTATCAGTTGAATTATTTTGGTTAGCTCCCATATCTCTTAAAGTTAAAACTTTACCTTGAATACATAAACCTGTATATACTGATTTTTTGATAGAATGAATCCTGGCATACTTAGCAAAGTATTCTAGTTTAGAAGCATAACTGTTAAATTGGAAATCACGATATGTGCTTGCACCTACAGTAACTGAAATACCCATTAGAATTCCCATAATTAATATGGAAACCATAAGCTCAATTAACGTAAAACCTTTATTATATGTTTTTATATACATCTTATTCTTATATTTTTGAATTACACTAAATTACTAGTTTGCACATCTTTTAAGCATAACCAATAATTTAATACAAAAAATAACTTAATACTTACATTTATCATAATACTTCTAAATATTGCTGTCAATTGTTTGATATATTGTCAACGGTTGACAGAAAACCTATAAATATTAAAACTAATACTTATTTAAGTAATCCTACAAAAAATAAGGAAAATAATTAGCGATACTACTGGTATATAAACATTTCAGCTACTTATATATACTTGAATAATTTAAGGGTTGATAGATATATAACAAAAATAAACATTTAATAATAATCATTCAGGATTAAAGAATTTTAAAATTATTGAATTTAAGTTATTAATATATTAAATTAATGGTAATAATTAAATATAAAGTGGCTAAAATAATTAATTACTGTAAAATAAAATGTAAATAGACTGTTAATTAATATATTAATTAATGATTCTGGCAACCGTTGACTAGCTTGCAATTTGTTTTAACAGAAGTTGATTAAATCTGGTTTGGGTTATGTCACTTTTTCTAAGATTCTCAAAGCTGAAATCAGCAAGAATTTGTAACTTTATTTCAGAGGAAGAATTACTTATTTCTAAAACTTTATTTATATTATCCATCGCTTTATTTAATTTTATTGAATCATTATCTGTGTTATATGAATAAACTACTGCTTTAGCGAAATAAGCTAAAATATTTTCAGGCTCAAAACCTATTATTTTATTTAGTATAACTATTGCTACCTGCTCCATATTTTTAAAGGTCATAATGATTGTTAAAAGTATTGATAATTCAACTCTTTCAGCTAATTCTATCTTATCTGCTTCCAAAAACTGATTTAAAAATTCATAGGCTTTATTAATATGATCTGAATTATCAATATTAAGATTAGCCATATTAAAATATAGCCTCGATAGTTGAGCAATAATTCGGGTATTTTGATTATTTAACTCATAAGCCATTAAAAAATATTTTTCTGTTTTAACATACAGTTCTGTAATTTTATTAGAAAGATTCTTATATTCTTTGGAATCTAAGATATCTTTTTGATAATAGTTCTCTTTTACTAATTTTGCTACTAACTCTATTCTTTTGAGTTCATAGGAATAAGACATATTAAAAAAGATATTTCCGTAATTATGATAGATATCTGATTCTGTACTTATACTTTTAATTGCAGACTTATTAAGATTTAAAGCTATATTGATATTTTTTTCAGATTCTTCATACTTATTTTCCATTAAGTTAACTGTAGATAATAAAACATAAAAATCCACAGAATCTTCAAATATAGTAAGTGAATGATTTACAAGATTTTTAGCCAGATTGAATAAACCTTTATTTTTTAACTCTATAGTTAGTTTTATTACATTAGAACAATCATCTGTATCATTTCTTAATTCAAAAGGTAATTCAGAAAGAAGTAGTATTTTTAGTTTGTCATAAGTATTTAAAGAAAACATGGAAAATATATCTTCTAGTATTTCCTGATTATATCTTCTCTCACCGGATTCTACTCTACAAACCAATGACTTTGAGATACCTAAAATCTTGGCAAAATCAACCTGAGAAAGGATTAGCTTCTCTTCCCTGAACTTTTTAAATTCACTACCGAGATATAGCCAGGATGGTTTGGACATGTAAAAAAATATAAACCCCTAAATAATAATCATATTTAATGCTTTTCTAATTTTAGAGAACATCTTTAATTAAGATTTTTACTAATCTACTACATATATACATCCTTGTAAATATATTTATTTTATTCTTTAACCTTAGACGTACCCTTATTTTGTGATTGAAAAGGTACATCAGGTTTAGAAGAAGGTATTTGTAAACCAGCATTATTAGATGATTCAGATGTACTAACTACTGAAGTATTACTACTGGTATTACCAACTTCGGTTTGGTGATTACTTACAGCCGCCTCATTTTTATAAAAACTTGTATCTAATGATCTATTGCCTTTCACTTCTTCATTTATCAATTGTTTTTCAGATATAGTTTTATTATTCCCATCTTTTGCAGAAATATAAACATTTAGACTCTTTAAATTTTTAAGACCTTTAATTTTTATGATAAATGATTTTTGATTTCTGAAACATTCTTTATCTATTTTAATAGTTTTTTTATAAATTTCATCCATTGTTAAGGATATTTCCAGGTATTCAGTTTGTAAGTCTTCAGAGATAAGAGATAAGACTTTAAACTCGGTAAAGTTAACTCTTAACGTGACTTCGTTAGAACCTTCACTAAATAAAATATCAGAAAAGCCTTTACCATTATTAACAATTACTAATTTAGTTGGGTCAATATTACCGCCAGGGGTTGTAACTAATTTAGTTGGGTCAATATTACCGCCAGGGGTTGTAACTAATTTAGTTGGGTCAATATTTTCACCGGGCTTGGTAACTAATTTAGTTGGGTCAATATTACCGCCAGGGGTTGTAACTAATTTAGTTGGGTCAGTATTTTCTCCTGGTTTATCTACCAGAGAACTATCTTCACCTGAATTAATAGTAAAAATTATACTTTGATCTTTTTCAGATTTAGTATTGATATTACTATTAGTACCGCATGAAACAATAAATGGTGCCAATAAATAAATAAGTATTTGATTTTTTTTCATAATAATTTAAATAACTGGTTAACCAAAAATAATAATTAAATTAATTAAGTTTCTTTTCCTTAACAAGGATATTTTAGCTGTTTTATTTAGAAAAAGCAGGTTTTGAAATATTATATAATAAAAATTAAAAGAGACAGTATGATTTAACCCCATATTGTCTCTTTTATAAAGTAAATCTACAAGCCGAGTTCTGTACACATAAAAATATATGGGGCGACTATCTATCTAGATCAAAAGTTAAAATAATCAAAAAATCATAGAAAGCTATCTACGAAAATTAGGTTTGACTGATTATTGGTTTTTTATTGACAGAAAAGATTTTGACCAATCCTTAAAAGTTAATTATATCCAAGTTATAACGCCAAACGAAGAAGGGATTTTAATTACTGATATTAACGGAAAAACTTATCAAACCAAAGCCACTATGAGTTTGTTTCAGGCTGAAAAAGACCTTTTATCATTTCCTCAATTTATCCGCAGCCACGAAAGATTTTTAGTAAATCTCAATCATCT
>JACMQJ010000207.1 GCA_014377055.1 Candidatus Sericytochromatia bacterium | reverse complement strand
ACCAATATCATTAACTTCTTCTACAATTAAATTTTTAGCTTTTGGATCGGCTAGTATTGATTTTAGTAATAATTCAAACGGAACTTTATTTTCACTATTGCTTGATTGTGGTTTAACTTCACCAAAAGTTGGTTTTAATTCTTGATCTGATAAATCCTTATTTTCTAATAAATTATTGTTATCAATAACTTGATCTTTATTTAATATATCTCCCAAAAATTGTCTAACAAGATTTACTTTTTGCTCTATGGTCAAATTATTTTCTGGATGTTGTAAAACTCCAATATCATGAGTTAGTATTTGATCCAAGTTATCTCCAGTACTAGGATTAACAGATTTTTCTTTATCAATAAATAAATTTTTATTAGATAATCTTTCAAGATAATTTTTCATATTATTATCAACAACAATATTTTCATTATTTGCTAAAATTGGGTTTTTGATGCCATTAATATTAATAAACACATTTTTGTTATCATGATTAAATAATATTTTTTCCTGCCCATCATGACTTATTATTGATGGTTGATTTATTTCAGAAAAATTATTTTCTAAATTAATTACACTATATTTATTATTTTTTTCAGGCATGATAAGCTTTGTCTGATTTTGTGCACTCAATATAACCGACTCGTTAAGTATCGGTGCATTATCGAATTCTTGGCTATTTATATCACAAGAATATAGTTCTTTTTTATTTGTTATTATTATTTTAGAGCTATTATCATCATTTTTAATGATTAATGGAGAATTTATATTTTTTGAATTATTAATTAAATCGCTATATGAAACTATTTTAAAATTATTTTTATCAGGAATAACCAAATATGTATTTTCATTAGTTTTTAAATTGACTGTATTATTAATAGCACTAGACAAAACATTTTTACTAATAAAGGCTGGTTTATTGGACAATAAATTAGATATTTTATTTTTAGTATCTAAGTTAACAGGAATATTAATAATATTTTCTGTCTTAATTTTATTTAAATCTGTTATTTTATTTTTTCCAGATAAATTATCATGAAAAATAACTTTATTATCGTTAACTATTGGTTCGGAATTATCTAATGACTTGGATACTAGATCATCTATTTTTAATATTTTATTATTTACTAATAGTGATGGCTCTCCTGCTAAAGTTTCAACTACAGTTAGATTTGAGCTTGGGATAAAATCTTGCCTATTTTCTTTATTTAGATTAACAATGCCAAATTTTTGGCTGCTAGGATTTCTTAATAATATGTTTTCTTCTTCAAAAGTATTTTTAAATAATATAACATTACTTTTAGTTTCAACGATCATATCTTTTGATTTAGGATCAGCCAATATTGAGTTTAGCAATGAATTAAATGACATTTTTTCTGGTTCACTACTTATTTTGTTTTGAGTTTTTGGATTAATTGTTAATCCTTCTAATATACTATTATCTGGATTATCTTCAATAATATTGTTTATAGGTATTTCAGAGTTATCGACTCGTTCAATATTATTGTCTTTTAAAATATTAGTTACTAAATATTGTCTAATAAAGTTAATTTTTTGCTCAAAAGTTACAGGCTGATCTTGAATATCACTTTTAGTTTCTACATTTTCACTTATTTGATTTTTATTATTAATCTCACTTTGAGCATTTATTTTATTATTAATATTATTTTTAGGATCAATACTATTATTTATTTTTGGGTTTGAAGTAATATTTCGTAAATCATCAATAATACCAAGCTGACTTTTTAAAATATT
>JACMQJ010000206.1 GCA_014377055.1 Candidatus Sericytochromatia bacterium | reverse complement strand
TCTTCAACTAAAATGTATTTTCCTATTTTTTCATAGTAATCAAGTTCTTGTTTAATCATAAACTTCATCCTTCTTTACAATATTAACGAAATATTATTTCTCTTAGATTAACCTTATCACTATTGTATGTGAAGATAAAATATAAACACGTGATTTTATTGTGAATTAACTGTTAATTAATAAAAAATTAATTAATTTAGAACTGATTAATAATTCAACAAAATATCTTTTTTAATAACAATAGTATTGCAATTGCAAATTATTACTGATACAATCTGATAGACGAAAAAATAAATTTTATCTTAATCATGAGTTAATGGAAGAACATTTAGAAATGGCGGCTAAAACCGAAAATTATTTGGATAATAAAAATATATTATCTTCAAAGATAAATCTTGATTCACTAGGATTTTCTGCGTCTTTTTTATGTGCAATTCATTGTGCAGCAATGCCTATGATTATCACAGCTATTTCTATGTCACCTTTTTCTTTTTTGGCTAATCCATTGTTTGAAATATCTATAATATTACTTTCTATTTTTGTTGGTCTTTCATCATTGTTGCATGGATATTTCAAACATCATAAAAAAATAAGCCCTATCTTAATTTTATTAACAGGGTTTAGTATAATATACATGGGACATTTTATTGTAAGTGATCAATATGAATCTATTGTAACTCCTATAGGAGCATTTTCAGTAGCTTTTGCCCATATAATCAATTTAAGGTATTCAAAGTCAGTTAGTCACAAGCATCATTAATCTAGTTATTTATATAGCCTATCAAATCAGACTCTTCGTCCCTCAGAGTGACATGTCATCACTTCGTTAAGCTCAGTATAAGTTTGAATGAAACGTAGTGGAATTAAGAATCTCAAGCCTAACGGCTAACCAAAACAGGAATTATAATAAAGTTAATTTATCAATTATTTTTTTTATAATCTCTTTGACGCATAACTTCATACAAGACTATACTTGCAGCTATTGACGTATTTAATGATTCGACATTACCAAGCATAGGTATTTTTATAGTTTTATAATTGTCCAATAAATCTTGTCTTAATCCTTGACCTTCATTACCAATAAAAATAGCTGTTTTACCTTGATAGTTATAATGATTAAGATTATTTTCTGTATAAGGCGTTGTTAACAAGACTTGCCAATGATCATTAATTATCTTTTCTATAAAGTCATTTAGGTTATCAAGATAAATAACAGGTTGTCTAAAAATTGATCCCATTGAGGCTCTAACTACTTTAGGATTAAATAGATCTACAGTCCCTTTAGTAGCATAAACACAGCCAACGCCAGCAGCTTCGGCGCTTCTGATAATAGTGCCAAAGTTTCCTGGATCTTGTAATTCATTAACAATAATAATCAAATCACTTTTATTTAAATAATTTTCAGACCATTTTATTATTTCTGAAATGGCAAGATAAGGAGGAGGTGAATCAGTAGTTGAGATAAACTCCATGAAGTGCCTTGGTATCTCATAATTTTCTATTTCTAAAAAATTATCAAAGTTATTTTGATTCTCTTCTATTGAAAATAAATAAGGTAACTTTAAACCTTCTTGTATTGCTTCCTTTATTAATTTTTCACCTTCAATAATAAAAAGATTATTTTCTTTTCTCTCTTTTCTGTTATGTAATTTTTTGGCTAATTTTATTATTTTGTTATCTTTGCTGCTTATTTTCATCTACACTGCTTTATTTTAATATTTTATCTATTAAACATAGATTTAAACTTACCTATAACTGATTTTAGGTTTTGGGTTGAGTTAAGATCTATTTTTTCTTCTTTTTGTTTTTTTTCTTTTTTTGAACCTGACGAAACATAATTTTTTAAAGCTATTTCATCCTTTGGATCAAAATGTAAAGCAACCTTAAATTCAGCTTGAGCATAGCCACCCCAACCTTTTTCTAACATAGCCAAACCTAGATGACTGTGATATTTAGCAACGGATGAAAATTTTTCAGTTAAAGATCTAAGTATATTAATTGTTTCATCATATTTTTTTTCGGTAAACAGTTTTTTTGCCTGTTCAAAATCTTGAATTGCCTTTTCGCCATCTTTTTTAGCTTTACCAACTCTTATCTGATCAAGATCAACAGGCTTCATCTGAGTAAAAGTAAAAGAAATATTTCCTGTTTTTAAATTATCTGAATTTGTCTGATTTGGTGAATTACTTAATTTAATTTCAGGTACTTTTATTTCTTTTTTCTCAT
>JACMQJ010000205.1 GCA_014377055.1 Candidatus Sericytochromatia bacterium | reverse complement strand
TTATAAATAAAAAAAGTGAATCATTTTAAAATGATTCACTTTTTAGATAATTATTATTTTAGCTAATAACTTCTTTTGGTTTTTGTTCAGCCTCTAAAGCTTTTGCCTCTGCTTCTTCGTTAGCTTTTTTTATTTCTAAATCTCTCAACTCCTGCTCTTTCTGTATTTTCTTAGGAATACTAATACCTTGATCACCTATTTCATAAAATGATAATCCAGAAAAGCCTGATACTTTGTCTCTCATTTCTGTCCAAACATCTTCAATATCAAAATATTCTCTTTCAGGACTAAAATCCTTGATTAAATTAGCAAAAAATTCCCATTCAGGTATTGCCAAGCTATCATCCATTTGGAATGTATCAAAAACCTTATCAAATTTTTGGAGATGTCCTTCAAAATTAACAATGCTTCCAAATTTTTCTGAATACATTGAGGTTGGTAATGCTAAATTTGCCATATCAGTGGTGGCATTTTCATGGGTAGCCATAGTAATAACTTCGACTCCATCAAGTAAAGATTTAATCTTCTCTCCACCTTCACCAACAAGATCATTATTCATAACAATCAATAATTTTATTTCTTTTGCTTCAAGAGCTTTTATTAGGTCATCATTGTTAGTACTAATACCTAGATATTCCAAACCTTTACGATTAGGAGTTTTGTCTGCTTTAATCAAAAAGTCATCATAATAACCTTCTGCTCTAAAGCTTGCACCAAAAACTTTATCTGAACCAACAATATCATTCATATATACTTTTAATAACCAATTATCTTCTACAGAAGAATCAGGTGAGGCTAAAGCTGCAACTGATTTTGGTGAATATCTTGATTTAAAAGACTTGATAGTACTTTTAAACTTATTTACAGCTTCGTCATATTCTAGTGTCTGACCTTTTTCAGTTGCTTCCAAAAATCTATTTTTATTAGCTATAGTTGCCAAAGTTGCTGAGGTTGTAGATATTTGGTCATTAATACCAACATTAGGTGGGAAAATTCCATTTTCAGTAGGATTATTAATATTTTTGTAACTTAATCTTCCATCATCACACATCCAATAATCATTTACTTGTTTATTTTCTCTTGGTTTAAATCTTTGAACAACTTCATCTTTATGATCAATCAAAATATTACATCCTCTTGAGCAACCATGACAGACGGATTTAGTTGTTTTCATAAACCAAACTCTCATTTTGAATCTAAAGTCTTTACTGGTTAATGCACCTACGGGACATATATCGACCACATTTCCAGAATATTTGTTTTCTATTTTTGTACCTGGAAAAACGCCAATTTTTGAATGAACACCACGATTAGAAATCACCAATTCATTAGTTTTTGATATATCATCACAAAATCTAACACATCTTGAACAAAGTACACATCTCTCTTGATCAAGAACAACTAAGGGACCTACATCAATAGCTTTATCCTTATGAACTTTTTCTACAGTTGAACGATTATCATATTTACCATATTTCATATAATAATCTTGTAATCTACATTCTCCAGCTTGATCACAAATTGGACAATCAATAGGATGATTATGTAATAAAAATTCCATGACGTTTCTACGCATATCTTTGATAACTTGGGTATCTGTTTTAACTTCAAGACCATCAACGCAAGGTGTATTGCAAGCAATTTGAGGCATAAATCCTCTTGGTCCTTTTACTTCTACCATGCACATTCTGCAATTGCCATCAACTTTAAGTCCTGGGTGATAGCAGTAATGAGGTATCTCTACACTTAATTTCTTTACAGCATCTATTAGGTTTGTACCTTTTTCTACTTCTATCTGTTTATCATTTATCGTGATAATCGGCATTTTATTTCCTTAATTCATTTTTTATAAAACAACTAACTACAATCTATAATTTTATATTATTATTGCCTTGATAGGTAAGATTGATAAAATATTTTAATGATAATGTAAGATTATATTTTAAAATTATTTTAATTATAAAAATATATTCATGTCTGTCTATCAAATGTACTATTAGTTACTAGATTTATTTAGCTCTAGTTTTTAGACTGTTCAGTTAATTAGTCTAGATATTGTAATATAATTAAATTATTGTAATTAATATAAGGTTTATTTTAATGAATACAACTCTTGAAATTAAAGAATATACATATAATGATTATTTAAAAACAGATGATGAAAAAAGATATGAGCTTATAGGTGGTAATTTAATAATGGTTCCTGCTCCAAACACAGAACATCAAAACGTATCAAAGATTATAGAAATGAGTCTTTATAACTTTGTGTTAAAAAATAAATTGGGAGATGTTTATAATGCCCCAATAGATGTTTATTTTGACGATAAAAATTTAGTTCAACCTGATATATTGTTCATAGCACAAGATAACATGAGTATAATAAAGAAAAAAGGTATTTTTGGTAGCCCAGATGTTTTGGTTGAGATTATATCTCCATCTTCCAGAAACAGAGATTTATATACAAAAAAAGATTTGTATCAGCTTTTTAAAATAAAAGAATACTGGATAGTTGACCCTATAAATAAATCTGTAGATATTCTTAAATTAGGAGATGATGGTGTCTATAAAGTTCACTCTAGCTCATCTTTGAATGATGAAGAGCAAGAAGACAAAAATGTATATTCTGGCGTAGTACAAGGTTTTTCAATTAATTTAACTGAAATTTTTAATAGAACTTTTGATTAATTTCTGAATAAAAATAAACTAATCAATATAATCATCTGGCTCAGAAATTGCTCTAAATCTATATTCATATTTTATCTTAAATGAGTTAATTATTTTAAGAGTAGAGACAGGAATTATTATTTTATCTACTTTATTCTCTTTAGGATTAACTTTTGAATCGAATAACTTTAAAGCTATTTTGTATTTTAAATCATTAGAATTTTCGGAAGCTCTCTGAAAGCATTCATGAGCTTTTGCTTGCTCATTTAATTTATAGTGAGTAATACCAAGATGAAACCAAGCTTCTGATTTTCCTGAGTCAATACTAATTGCACTTTTGTAAAATTGTATTGCATTTGGATATTTATTTGATATATAAAAAATATAACCTATATTTAACCAAGAATAATAGCTTTCATTATTAATTTCAGCGGATTTTTTAAAAAAATCAAGAGCTGTAATATATTCTTTTTGATTTAGATAAATTAAACCTAAATTAAACCATAATTCATAAATGTCTTTTTTAAGATCAATTGCTTTTTGAAAAGCATCAGAAGATAAACTCATTCTTTTTGAATGATAATAAACTTTTCCAAGATTATTCCATATTTTAAAATTTTCTGGTTCAAGGTTGCTTGCTTTTTCGAGTGCTGATACAGCAAGATCAAGCCTGTTTAATTTAAAAGCTATTATTCCTAACAAACTCCAAGCCTCAGCATTAGATGGATCCTGCTTGACAGTTTGACCAAAATAATTTATGGCATCATTTAAATTACCTAAGCGATAACATGAGCAACCCATTTTAAATAAGTTTTCAGCTTTATGAGGTTGTAATTCAAGACATTTTTGAAAATATACGATAGATTCATTATACTTACGTGCTTTGTACTGTGAAACTCCAATATTATGCCAAGCCTCATATCTATTTGGATCAATTTTTATGGCTTGATTATAATTTTCTATTGCCTTATCAAAACGCCAACTATGATAATTAGAAATACCGATATTATAATAAGGTTCATAAAAATCGGGCTTTACTTCAATTGCTTTTTTAAAATATATAATAGAATCATCAAAATCATTTTGTTTTTGATAACACATACCAAGGTTATTTAATAATATATGGTTATTTGGCGATTCTTTAATTAATTTTTTTAGAATGGGAATAGCTTCAAAAGCTTGATTTTGACCCTGATAAGCTAGTGCCAAATAATGTTTGGTATTTTTGTATTCAGGTGATATTTGTAACACCTTTTTTAAACAATTTTTTGCCTTCTCAAAATCTTTAAGGTCAAGTTGAACTTTCGCTAATTTGTACCACATATCAGGATCATTAATATTTTCTTTTAGCTTTTTTTCAAAATGAACAACTGTTCTCCTTAAATTATTACTGCCAAGTAATAGATCTTCGATTGTATCTTTTAGCTCTTCTTTTCTCTCTGGTCTAAGCTCTGTAACTTTTTCATAACATCTAATTGCTTCATTATACATCTTCATAGAATGATAAACTTGTGCTAGGTTATTCCACATTTCGACATTTTTTGAAGACTCTTTAACTAATGATTCATAAATAGCAATAGATTCCGTTTGACGATCCATTTTATCATAGACAATAGCTAAGCTTGTTCTAAACTCGATATTATCAGGAACAATTAAGATTGCATTTTTATAATTTTTTTCAGCATTAACAAAATCATTAAGCTTATAAAAACAACTTGCCAATGCAAACCAAGTGGCAGGATCATTTGTATCAATAGTTAAGGCGTTTTTTAGTGCATCAATAGATTTATTGTATTCTCCAACATTGTAATAAACAAGCCCAAGATTATGCCAACTTTTAAATTTTGCTGGATCAATTTGAGTTGCCTTAAGATAGTATCCTATAGCTTCTTCAGACTCTAAAAGCTCATGATAACATAAACCTAAACGATGAAAAATTTCTGCATTTTTATTATTTGATTTAAGATATTTATTATAAAAGTCAATAGCTTTTTCATACTGTTTAATTGATTGATAGCATAAGCCCATATTAAAAATAGCATCGGGTTGTTTTGGATTAATTTTAAGGCTTCTTCTCAAACAATCAAGAGCTTTTTCGTATTTATTTGTTTTAATATAGCAATCCGAAAGTTCAATCCAAAGCTCAGAATTTTCAAGATCCAATTTTGCTAATTGTTTTAAATATTCTAAGGCTTTATCAAAATTATCTTTTTCTTTATGGATCATTGCCAAACTATACATAGTGTTAGCATCTTCTGAGTTATCTTCAATGTATAGTGTAAAACATTCAACGGCTTTATCATTCAGGTTTAGGTTTTCATAAGATTTACCAAGCTCAAGTAATGACTGATTATCAAAGGTCATAGGACTTATTTTTTGAGCCTTGTAATAGTTTTCTGCAGATTTTTTGTATTCTTTGATTGAAAAGTACAATCGACCAAGATTAATTAATGCTTTTAAATTATATTGTTCTATAACTAAAGATTTTTGATAACAATCAATTGCATTATCGCTAGAATCTGTTTTTTCATAAGCCAAGCCCATAAGGTTGAGTAATTCAATATTCTCTTCAAATTTTGAAAAATAATTATTGCAATAATGTACAACATTACTATAATCCTCAAGATAAGAGTAGGTTTGTATAACTCTATATCTTACCCTTTTGTTATTTTCATTAAGCTCCAAAAGTTTTATAAAATATATTATTGCATTACTATAATCTTGTAATTGAAAATAACATTCAGCCATATCATAGATAAATACTTGATCATCATGGTTTAATTTTTCAATTTTTTTGTAAAGCTCAACGGCATTCTTAAATTTATCAAGTTTTTGATAGCAAAAAGCTAATTTTTTAACTAATAAAGGATTTTTTTGATCATGCTTGAAGGCTAATTTAAAACTATTTAATGCTAAGTCGTATTCTTTTTTAATAATAAATTCTTCACCATTAAACATAAAATAATGAAAGTCTTTTTTAATTATTTCTTTTGGCTTTTCTGTTAAATTGATAGATGGATCTTCAGAAGGTAAAGTCTTTATCTCTAACTCAGATATATTTTCTATAGCTTCTGAGCTGTATATGTTACCTATTAAAGAAAGCATCTCTTTATAACTATCATCATTAGATGAGTTGTTACCTAACAGAGCTAGTATTTGTTCTTTATTTTCAGGCATATTAAAAAAATATTTAATTAACGCTTTTTATTCACATTTAGTATAATTTTTAATATCGAACTAAATATTTAATTATCTAAGATCGACAAAATAAAAATTTTCTACTATTTCTTCTTTAGATTCTAACCTATATTCAAAAATTTTTAAATACAATCTAAACTAAATCTTAATATCTATGGATTAAGTAATGGATCATTTGGATCAACAGCATAAGGATTACTTGGTGATCCACCAGAACTGCCACTATTGCTACTAGGGTTAGAAGTTGGCTGATTTGGGTATGAAGGTGTAATAACCGTACTTGAAGATGAATTAGATACTTTATACCAATTTAAACTAATACCACCTTCGGTAGTTATTTTTTGTGGATTTTTTCCATCATTATCCATAATCCAAACATTACAATCATCTATAGAGTCGGAGATCGAGCCATAACCTCTAGCAATAGTTATTTTATTTCCATCAGGTGAAAAGAACGGAGTTCCTTTGATATTTTTGAATGTACCAATAGCTATACGTCCTGTTAGGTTTGTATTTACCTGAAAAATACCATTGTTAACTGTCCCATAAATAATTTTTTTACTATCAGGTGACCAGCTTCCATTAATAGGTTGCTCATCCCTCGTTGTTATTTCTATATCTTTTTTTGTTGGGTAGTCATAGAGATGTAAGTAACTTGTTCCTTTTGTAAGATCATTAACTGAATATAAGATTTTACTTCCGTCAGGAGAAAATGATGGATGTAACAGGCTGTTAGATACGTCTGAAATCAAAGTTTGAATAGTACTTTGACTTTTAATAAAGGGATAATTTATTTGCATAATCTTAAAGATCTTGTTTGTCATTATATTTGAGTTGTAATGAAAAGCAACTCTTTTGCTATCTGCTGACCATGATGGGCTACCTTCTTCACCCAAAGGAGTATCAGTTATTTGAGTTACTTCTTTTGTTATAAGGTTCATAATCCATAGATCCGAGTTACCTGTTTTGTCAGAAATATATGCTATTTTTTGTCCATCTGGTGAGATAGAAAAGGCAAATGGTGTTTTCATATCATCTTTGGTTAGTTTTTGAACATTAGACCCATCTATATTCATATTATAAATATCCCAAAAACCACTACGATTTGACATAAAAGCAATTTTCTGTGATTGATCTATAGTTACTTTACCTGATGATGAAGTAGGATTAGGGATATTAGCATTATTAGGACTATAATTAACAATAGAAGGTGAAATATCACTTACTTTGCTACTTGGTCTTGCTAATGGAACAGAAGTCGTACAATTAAAAGCAAATAAAAGTGGGCTAATAATAGATAAACTAACGATTATTTTTTTCATAAGATATTTACAGGATTTTCCAAATTAAAAATTTCTCTTCTATCAGTTTAAACTAAAGTAGATAAATATTTTTGCTTACTCTATTTAATCTTTAAAAATATTAATTTTAGGATGTTTGTGTAGATGATATAATCTAATTTTAGGTAATTTTTAAGTAAATTATTTGTTAGTGTAAAAAATTAAGTCATCAAAAAAAGAAGACTCTTCGTACCTCAGAGTGACAAATCATGTCATTGTCATTCTGAATGAAACGTAGTGGAATGAAGAATCTCAAAATTAACGCTAAAGAAACTTTAGATTATAATAAAGTTAATTTATCACTTAATTTTTTACATTAGAAGTTATTTTATTTTTTGGGGTTTCAAAAGTTTAGTATAATGAAAGTAGCAATTGGTTTAAGCGGTGGCGTTGATAGCTCTGTAGCTGCATGTATTCTAAAAGAACAAGGACATGAAGTAGTTGGTGTTACGATGCTTATCTGGCCTGACAGTAAATGCTGTTCTGGTGAAGCTGTAGAAGATGCAAAAAAGGTTGCTGCATACTTAGGGATAGAGCATCAGATTTATGATTTAGTTCCAGAATTTACCAAAGAAATAGTTGAAAATTTTGTTAGTGAATATGCTAATGGAAGAACTCCCAATCCTTGCCCTACTTGTAACTCAAAGATGAAATTTAATTATTTATGGAATGCTGTCCAAAAGATGCACCCAGATGTTGAAAAAATTGCTACAGGTCATTATGTTCATATCGAATATAGTGAAGATACCAAACGTTATCAAATTTTTAAGGGTCTAGACAAAACCAAGGATCAGTCATATATGCTTTATAAATTAAATCAGGAGCAACTATCTAAAATCATGCTACCTTTAGGAAAAGAACATAAAAAGCATGTCAGAGTTTTGGCAAGAGAAATGGGACTTATCAAAGTGTCAAGTAAAGCTGATAGTATGGATTTGTGTTTTACCAGTGGTAGTTTAAAGGATTTTTTAAAAAAGATGGCACCAGAAAAAGTTATAGCTGGTGATGTTATTGATACAGATGGACACAGATTAGGTAGTCATGATGGTATTATGAATTATACAATTGGTCAAAGAAAAGGTATTAATGTTGATTCTATTGATCGATTATTTGTAGTTGGTATTAATGCTTCGACTAATACTATTATTGTTGGTAAAGAGGACAAAGTTTATTCTCCAGGACTTATTGCAACAGATGTTAGCTGGCTATCTATTCCGACACCGACAACACCAATTTTAGCAGATGTAAAAAATAGATACTTGGAAACTCCAGAACCTGCAGAAATTATTCCTATAGGTGATGGAAACTATAAAATAGTTTTTAAAAATAAACAGAGAGCAATAACTCCAGGTCAAGTAACAGTATTCTATTCAGGAGAAATGTTACTTGGCGGTGGAGTTATTTACCAAGTTATTGAATAAAATTTTTAATAACCCAATTTTTAAATCAAGCTTAATCTATCTATATATTGAGATTAAGAAAGTTTTTTTGTAATATTACTATAATTAGATACGATCAGAGTATTTTTTAGAGGTTATCTTTAATGGGTCTAAATATAAATAGTAGTAATCTAAATGCCAATGCTACAATCAAATCTAAAAGTGCCAACCCATTTGCGGATGATTCAGGCTCAAAAATATCTAACTTATCTTCTTTAGGCTTAAAAGATAATGTTATATTCGATAAATTTAAAAAAATAAACGAGTCTGGTAATAATCCATTTGGAGCAAATAATAATGTAGATAGTAATTCGTCTGCTAATGGAGTTATTGCTAAATCATTTTTGACATCAATGAGTAAACTAGACGC
>JACMQJ010000204.1 GCA_014377055.1 Candidatus Sericytochromatia bacterium | reverse complement strand
TTCTGTGCATAAAGCTCTTATTATGAGTGATATTGGTCTTACTTATAAAAAAGGCTTTAATCAGGAAATAATTTTTGCGACAGATTTAATTACAGCCAAGCCCAAAAATGGTGTCAAAATTACTCTTAGAAGTAATCAAAATCAAATCTTGGATACAAAAACAACCAATGATGAAGGTAAAGCCGAATTCACTGATATTAAAGAGGATATTTTTTATGTTGAAGGTGAAAAAGATTCTCAGAGAAGTGTCATACAAACAGCAGGAATGGAATGGAATTTATCGACATTTGATACTGGTGGCGACGATGTTCAAGATGATGGTACAAGAGCTTTTATTTATACTGAAAGAGGTGTATACCGTCCTGGGGATACTATAAATGTTTCTATAATAGCTAGAAATGAAGATAATACATTCCCTGATAATCATCCAATGACAATTAAAGTCTATAATCCTCTTAATCAGTTAATCTCAGAGCAAACTAAAAAAGATGGTAAAGAAGGATTTTATAGCTTTGCTTTTAATACCAATGAAAATGACATGACGGGTAATTGGGGCGTTGATCTGATTGCAGGTACAAAAACTTTTCATCATAGTATCAAAGTTGAAACAGTCATACCTAATAGATTAAAAGTTAAATTTGATAATCCAAAAAAAGAGCTATTAAGCACAGATAAATCTCTAAAATTTAATTTAATTTCAACGTATCTTTTTGGTAATCCAGCAGCCAATCTTGATTCAGAAATAAAAGTAACACTCAAAAATAGTCCAAAGCAGTTTAAAAAATATCCTAATTTTACTTTTACCAACGAATCTATTGATTATAAAGAATATAAAGAAAATATCTTTAAAAATAAGCTTAATAATGATGGTAAAGCCTCTATATCATGGAATTTACCTAATTTAAATAAAACACCAAGTGCAATAGAGGCTGATATTTCAGCAAAAGTAATGGAAAGAGGAGGAAGAGATACTGAAAATAATTTAATCGTCCCTATCAATCCTTATCAGTACTATGTAGGCTTACAAAATCCTAATAATAATGGATATAGCAAAATAGGTGATAATTTAAATATAAAGGCTGTTTTGCTTGATACTGACGGTAAATCTATCAAAGGTAAACAATTAAAGTACAAGATTTATAAAAATAATCGTCACTGGTGGTGGGAATACGATAGTCAAAATAAATATCGATTACATTATAAAAGTGATACTCAAACAGAAGTTATTAAAGAAGGTAAGATTATTAGTGATCAAAAACCAGTAAATATTAGCTTTAAACCTGACGAGGGTGGAGAGTATTTTGTTGAAGTACAAGATGTTTCTAATTTGCAAGGTCATATTGCAGGATTCTTTTTTAGTGCGTCTTATTGGGGTGAACAAAATGCTAGTACAAAAGATGATGGTATACTTAGCCTAAAATCAGATAAAAAAACCTATAATATTGGCGATAAAGCTGTTATAAGTTTTCCTATTCCAGAAAAAGCACAATATTTAATTTCAATCGAAAAAGGAAATAAGATCTTAAAAACTTATTGGTACGATCCAGCCAAAGGAAAAGAAGCAAAAGTAGAAGTACCTGTCACCAAAGAGATGATGCCAACTTCATATTTTTCTGTGTCAGTTATACAGCCACATTCTCAAACGGCCAATGATCGACCTATTCGTATGTATGGGGTTATTCCTATCAATATTGAGGATAGTGCAACTCACCAATATATTGATCTAAAAGTGGCTAGTGAATTACAAGCAAAAAAGAATTTTGATGTTGAAATTCAAACTAAAGATAAGCAACCTACACAATTTACAATAGCAGTTGTTGATGATGGTTTACTAGATTTAACTAATTTTGCGACACCCGATCCATGGAAAGAATTTTATAAAAAACTAAGACTTGGAGTAATTACAGACGATTTATTTTCTTATGTAATTGGTGCTAATACAGGAGATATTTTTAAAACATTCTCTGTTGGTGGTGATCTTGACTATCGCATTAATCAACAAGAATTAAAAAAAGCAAAAAGATTTAAATTGGTTTCAATGTTTAAAGCTCCTATGATGACAGATGAAAACGGTCATGCCAAAGTAAGTTTTATGATGCCTGAATATCTAGGCTCTGTTAGAGTTATGGTAACTTCTGCTAAAGGTAATCGTTATGCTAGTGTTGAAAAATCTATACCTGTAAAATCAGATTTAATGATCTTACCTACACTACCAAGAGTATTATCACCTCTTGACTCTGTGGTTGTACCTGTTACTATTTTTGCCACAAAAGATAATATTCGTAATGTTAATGTTTCGGTTAAAACTGAGGGTGCAATAAGTATTGATGGCGAAAATACCAAATCAGTTTCATTTGATAAAGCTGGTGATAAGGATGTATTTTTTAAGCTCAATGCTATGGCAAGTCAAGGAAATGCCAAGATTATTATTACTGCTAACTCTGGTAATTTTTCTGAAAGTAGTACTACCGAAATCAATGTTAGACCTTCATCTCCTAGAATATTTCAAACAGAAACAAAGCAAGTTAACCCTGGAGAACTGGTATCATTTAATATTCCAAACCGTGGCATTAGTGGTTCAAATCATTCTATTTTAAATATATCACGTAAAGCAAAATTGAATATTAATAATCGTTTGGAATATCTAATAGATTATCCTTATGGTTGTGTTGAACAAACTGTATCA
>JACMQJ010000203.1 GCA_014377055.1 Candidatus Sericytochromatia bacterium | reverse complement strand
TCTTTTTGTAGTAATTTATTTTCTTTTTGCAATTTTTCTTTAGTTTCTTTGTAATAAAACATTATAAAATAAATAGTAGTTAGATACATACCAGAAAAAAACAAAAATGTACTTAGAATAATAGGAGCATTAGGAGAGGTATAGTAAAGGCAAGGTACAAAAATAGTCAACATACCTATCATTATCAAATTTATGTGTATCCACATTAAAAAACACCAACTTATTTAACTCTATATATCTAAAATTATACACTCATTATTTTTATAGTCTTAGTTTAGCTACATTAATTATCTATAAAATATTCTATCAGTCTTAATATAAATAATTTTTAATTCAAAAATGTAAAAAAGCTCTATTTTTAATCAAATAATAAAGTTAGAATGTATTATGATTATTCTTTATGATGAAGTAAATATTAAATGAATCAAAATAATGTTGTAGGCAAAATATTAGGTAGTAAAATACCTAAGCAACTATTGGCAATAGTAGTAGGTGTAATAGTTTTAATATTTTTGTTTAGCCGAAGCTTTGTCTATGTTAATCCAGGTAATGTAGGTATTTTTGTTAATCGACTAAATGGTGAGATAGATACCAAACCATTAGAATCAGGATTTAAATTTAAATTAATTGGTTTTCAGGATATAGTTGAATACCCTATTTATATGCAAACCTTAATACTTTCAAAAGCTTCAACCGAAGGTGCTAATTATAATGAAGAAATTAATGTCAACTCAATAGAGGGTCAGCCAGTAAGCTGTGATGTTTCTCTTTCATTTGAGCTTGATCCTACTAAAGTACCAGCATTATATGTAACTTTTAGACAAAATATTAATGAAATAACACAAGGCTTTGTTAAGCAAACTATTAGACAGATAATGCAACAAGTTGTAGGAAATGTTCAAGTTGCTGATTTTATTGGTAGAGCCAAATCTTCAATTGTTACAGAAGTTCAAAAAGAAATACAACAACGACTAAATAAATATGGTTTTGTGATTAAGCAATTTACAATTAATGAAATCAGACCACCTGAAACAGTTTTAAAAGCAATTGAAAGCAAGAATATCATGTCACAAGAAGCTCTTAAGTCAAAAAATCAACTTAAAAAAGTACAATTTGAAGCACAACAACAAGTCGAAAAAGCTGTTGGTATTTCAACATCAATTCTTACAGAGGCTCAATCACAGTCAGAGGCAAATAAAATATTATCCAAATCTATTACACCTACATTAGTAAGATATAAAGCTATAGAAAAATGGTCAGGTAAATTATCTGAAATAGGTAGTACACAGATGCCTTTTGTTGGTGATAAGAATATTGGTACACCATCAAAAAAATAAGTAAGGAATATTTATGGAAGAAGATTTAGATGAAATTGAAATAATGATTAGGGCTAGATACCCGATTATTTATATTATTTCATGGGAAGAAAAAAGAGTTGAAGCAGATTTATTAAAGATAGCAAATAGAACAGAAAAAAAAATATTTAGTTGGACTGTTACCCAAGGTCTTGTAAGCATGACAGGTAATAAATCAACTTTTTTGACTAATGACTCAACTAGAGATTTAGTTTTAGCTTTAGAAAATATTCAAAGGGCTGTTGATCCTGCTATATATATACTTAAAGACACACATCATTACATGAATGATGCAACTGTAATTAGAAAATTGAGAGATTTGAGTATATCTCTAAGGAGTAGTTTTAAAACTATTATAATTATCTCTCCGATTCTAAAAATACCATCTGAACTAGAAAAAGATGTTAATGTTATAGATTATAAATTACCTAGTATCAATGATCTTGGTATATTAATGGATAAGTTAATACTATCCATACAAAATAGTAAAAAAAATGTTGAGATTAATCTTGATAATGCTGGTAAGGAAAAATTATTGCAAGCTGCTATGGGCTTAACTTTATCTGAAGCAGAGAGCGTTTTATCTAAAGCTATAGTATCAAAAAAGAGATTATCGGTAGAAGATATTGGTATCATTCATTCTGAAAAAAAACAAATTATAAAAAAAAGTGGTTTGCTTGAGTTTTATCCAACTCATGAAACTATGTCAAATGTTGGTGGTTTAACAAATTTAAAAGTTTGGCTCAAAAAAAGATCAATTGCTTTTACAAAAAAAGCACGTAATTATGGATTGCCACAACCAAAAGGAATTATGTTATTAGGTGTTTCTGGTTCTGGTAAAAGTCTTGTTGCCAAAGCGGTAGCGTCATTATGGCAATTACCGCTTTTAAGATTAGATATAGGCTCTTTATTTAGTGGATTGGTTGGATCATCCGAAGAAAATATGAGAAAAACAATTAAAACAGCCGAATCAGTTGCTCCGTGTTTATTGTGGCTTGACGAAATAGATAAAGGTTTTAGTGGTTCTGGTAGCTCCAATGTTTCTGACGGTGGTACAACTGCAAGAGTATTATCGAGTTTTTTAACTTGGATGCAAGAAAAAGATAGCCCTGTGTTTATAATTGCTACAGCTAATGATATTTCACATTTACCTCCCGAATTATTAAGAAAAGGTCGTTTTGATGAAATATTTTTCTTAGATTTACCAGAATTAAAAGAGCGTGCCGAAATATTTGCAATTCATTTGATTAAAAGAGGCAGAGACCCAAAAAACTTTGATCTCCAGAATATGGCAATAACAACAGAAGGTTTTTCAGGATCAGAAATAGAGGAGTTAATAATTTCTTCTATGTATGATAGCTTTGAAGAGGATCGAGAATTAAACAATGACGATATAAAAAATGCTATTAGTCATTCTGTGCCACTTTCACATACAATGAAAGAAGTGATAGATGAGTTAAGATTATGGACAAAAAATAGAGCAAGACCTGCATCAGGTTAGATATTATTTTTTGTAGATACAAATGTATCTACAAAAAAAGGTGTAAAAATGTTAGAAGTTGAAATTGTAATAAAAAAGTGGAGTAATAGCTTGGCTGTTAGATTACCTAAAGAAATAACAAATCTACTGTACAAAATGGAAAAAAATCTTTTGAGATATTTACAGATGACATTTTGCATGAATCAATCAAAAAATGGAATTGTAATATCAATAGTTTTAAATTATTAGTTGATTCTGCAATATCTATATCATCAAACTGTTGAATTTCATTTGCTAATGTGACATGACCTTTTATCATTAAGTCATCTAAAAAACACGCTAAATTAATTTTAGAATATAAATCATATTACTTAGTACCTGTTATTTTTTCCAAAATACCATCCAATAATGAACCTAACAAATCATCATTGCCCTCAGTTTTTTCGATCAATTTTCCAAGAAAATTTGATAGTCCTATTAATTGTTGATTACTCATAGAAACAGTAACTTTATCAAATTCTCTAATACTGCCAGAACGTCTTCCTCTTTTTATAGTAGTTGATTTAATCATTTCTTCAACTATCGACTTTGCATAGTTAAAATCTTTATCATCAATCATTATTTCTTCGTTTTTAATATCTTGATTCTTCATTTGTACCTTAATAAATAAAATATGGTTGTTATGATTTACCACAACATTTTTTAAACTTTTTGTCACTTCCACAAAAGCATGGTTCATTTCTTCCAAGTTTTATAATTTCTTTTTTATCTAAATTTGGAGTTATACCATAATCAAAATACCATTTGTCATCTTCTTTCTTAAAAAATGATAATTCATGATGTGATTTTTTTTCACCATTTTCTAAATAGTGAGCAATAAATTCAACTTCACCTATTAGATCATTTTCATTACCATCTTTGGTGGCAATAATTTCTAAGTTTTGCCATTCTGAGTTTTCTGACCATTTACGCATACCATCTTGATTATACAAATGTCTTTGTAAATAATGGGTTGTTTCTAACAAATACAATATCTCAGTTTTTGCATAAGCTGAGTAACGTGAACGCATTAATTTTTCTGCTGTCAGAGGTTTTTTAATATTTTTTATTATAGGCTCACAACATTCAGAATAAAATAATTTAGTGCCACAAGGACACAATTGATTATCTATCATTATTACTTCAAAGAATAGTAACTTTTGTCATTTTAACGTCAACTAATGGTTTATCGTCTTGTCCAACCTTTGTCCTACCAATTGCTTGCACAACATCAAAACCCTGTGTTACTTCGCCAAAAATTGTATGACGCTTATATAATTGACTTGTTTGAGCAACGGATAAAGTAATAAAAAATTGACTAGCATTGGTATTAACTCCTGAATTTGCCATAGCCAATAAACCAACTTTATCAAATTTTACATTTTCTGAAAACTCATCTTCAAAAGCATGTCCAAAAGACGATTGCCCACCATTACCCAAGCCTGTGGGATCTCCACCTTGAATAACAAAATTATCTATAACTCTATGAAAAATTATTCCATCATAATAATGTTGATTGATTAGAGTGACAAAATTTTCAACTGTTTTGGGTGCAACTTTAGGATATAGCTTTATTTTTATTGTTCCCAATGTTGTTTCCATAGAAACATTATATTCTTTATTAATATCAAATTTAGGTGCTTCTGTTGGTGATACAGTTGTTGGAATAGCAGTAGGGCTATTATTACTAATTAAAGGTGTACTAGATACCAATGGTGAAGGACTCATTTTTGGATCTGTATTAATTACAACATTATTTGTACATGCACCTAAAAAAGTAATAAACAAAGCTAAAGTTATCTTTTTCAATTTTTTCTCCATCTAATTATTTTACAAAATATTCTTTTACATAATACCAAATTAAAACTAATTTTTAACACCATACCAGCTTGGTGAATAATCATCAGCTGTATTATTTGTTAATCTAAAAATATCAGAGCTATCAGCATTCATGACATATATTTCATTAACAAAATCGCCATCTTCATTTTTTATATTATCTCGTCTGGAAACAAATAATATTTTTTTATTGTCAGGTGACCAAGCGGGGGATTCGTCAGAAGAAAGATTCATTGTAACTCTTTTTTGTTCAGTTCCATCAGGATTCATTGTGTAAATCTCTGGATTACCATCTCTATCAGATCTAAAAGCAATTTTTTTACCATCAGGTGACCAACTTGGCATTATATCAAAACTAGGATTATTTGTTAGTCTAGTAATACCAGTCCCGTCAGCATTACACATATAAATTTCTGGGTTACCATCACGATTAGAAACAAAAGCAATTCTTTTACCATCGGGTGACCATTTTGGTGACTCATCACCTACAGAGTCTTCAAATAATTTTATTTGATTAGTTCCATCTGCATTCATAATAAATATTTTAAAATTTAACTTTGCTATAGGACTATTTGAGTTTTTAACATTTTCTCTGTTAGATACAAAGATTATTTTAGTACCATCAGGAGATACATTTGGTGAATAATCATAAGCTGAATTATTAGTTAGTCTATTAGGATTAGTTCCATCTGTATTCATCGCATATATTTCTGGATTACCATCTCTCTCAGAAACAAAAACTATTTTCTTGCCATCAGCAAACCAACTTGGCATAATATCATAATCGGAATTATTGGTTAGTCTATTAGGACTAGTTCCATCTGTATTCATTGTGTATATTTCTGGATTACCATCTCTTTCAGAAACAAAAACTATTTTATCTCTTGGTGGTTCTGGTGTTGGTATGGGTGTTGGTAAAATCGAAGGAATTACTGAAACTAAAATTATAGGACTCGGTGAAGGCTTAGGTTGTAAAACAATAGATTTTTTGATTATATCATCTCTTTTTTCTTTAAAAATTGAATCATTAATAGATTTCAAATCATTTTTTAGTTGATTAATTTTACTTACTTTCTCTTTTCCTAACTTATCGTTTAAAGTAACTGAATTCATCAATAAATATTTTGTTTGTTCTTCGGAAACAAAACTACTGTTAAGAGGATAGTTTTTTTTAATCTCAGTAACTATTTCTTTTGATAATTTGATTAAGAGATCGTTATCATTGCAGCTATCTGGTGATTTGCTACATACACTATTAAGAATAAGATTAAAAAAAGCTATTGAGGACTCAGCGTTATCAATATAATTATATGTTGAAATATCAAGGTCATCAGCTATTCTGTCTTCAGGATTAGTTAATGTTTTTATTATAGGTACTAGAGGTTTTGCTGGATTTAAAAGGTCTGTTTTTATTTTTACAGTTTTTAAGGTGATTTTTTTATTATTTTTAACATTTACTTTTTTTATTGGTAAATAAATCTCTTCGAGATTTTTGTCAATAACATTAACTTCTTTAGCATAGTTAATTTGTGTATATGCAATAAAGTAAATAGGTGTAAGTAATAAAATAAAAAAGCTTTTATTAAAAAGTTTCTTATTTTTGTTCATTATATTACTGCCCTATTACTTT
Source organism: Candidatus Sericytochromatia bacterium (assembly GCA_014377055.1). GTDB lineage: Bacteria > Cyanobacteriota > Sericytochromatia > UBA7694 > JACMQJ01 > JACMQJ01. The sequence continues at coordinate 365 of JACMQJ010000203.1, read as the reverse complement.
GACCATTAAAAATTTGCATGATGTATAGTAACATTACATTTTTATTATCTGATCAAATAATACACAAAAATTTTATTTCCAAGTTTATATATCTATAACAGGATGTCCAAAACAAGGAGTTTAAACCCATAAGTGTTAAGTTAAGGCTTGAAACCTAGGATTATCAGAATTGTAGGGATTTTTAACTAAACATCCTTTGGCTCAACAATATAGATAGATCTCTGTTAATTCTTATAATTATTTATGCTTTTCATTATCTATTCCGCTTATTTAGGGCGTTTATTAAAACGCCCCTAAGCTAGAACTGGTAAACATTACAACATTTTAAATTTTTTGGTTTAACATGTGTTAGTTTCAACCATTTG
>JACMQJ010000202.1 GCA_014377055.1 Candidatus Sericytochromatia bacterium | reverse complement strand
GGGTCAGCTTTAATTGTGACTATCTCACCGTCAGCATCTATATTTGTATCTTCTGTAAGTATTGGATGTAATTTTAGATTCTTATTAATCAAAGATCTATTGGTAAAACTAACATTTTTATTAGTAGCATTGAATAAGACTAACATTGATTTAAAATTTTTATCTGCTTTTTGATTGTCAGATATATTCATTGCTATAAATCCAGGTATCTGTGACATGCTGTATTTTTTATCATCTTTATTATAGTTTTCACTATCCAAAAATGAAACATCAGACATAATATCGTTGGCTGTTCTTAGACGAAATAAACCTGAATCACGACGAATCTTTAATAATTTTTGGAAATGAGCATAACTTGTTAATATATCATCTCTCGAAACTTTTAATTTAGAATCTTCTAATCTTGGTTGCCATATTTTCCATTGCTCTTTATTTTTTTCTTCTGGTGGAAGTCCTACACCCCAATTATTGGTATTATAAGAAAAATCAAGATAATTAAACCAGTCACCTGATTCATAACTATCTCCATCGCCTGATTTTGAGCGTAGAAGCTCATCTCCAGCATGAAAAAATGGGATACCTTGACCCAAAGCAATTAGACTAAGACCCATATTTTGCATACGAACTTTTTCATTATTAGTTGCTGTATGATATTTCCCATTACCTGTACTTTCTTGATAAGCATTAAATGGAGCTTTAGCAGTAATTTGATCCCAAAGCGTATGATTATCATGAGCCGAAATATAATTAATATTTTCTTGAGGTGAAAGTGTATATCCTGTACTCTGAGTTGTGTTATAGGTAACATCTGAGCCTTTTATTAGACCTGTAGAAGCATTAAATTGATAATTTTTTAGATTACCAGCCAAACCTGTTTTTATAATATCCATATAATTTAATAAGGTATTTTTTTGCTGATTTAATCTATCAGAAACATTACCTTGAATATTAGTTTCATTATTGTAATCATAAAAAAGTCCATTAATAAATCCTTGATCTAATAAGGTATCAGCTGAAAAATTACCACCTCTAACAGAATCTCTCATACGATCATTAAAAGTACCCACACCAGAGCCTGATGAGTTTTGTTGAGTCATTGCCTGATCAGGTAAAATATCATTAAGAGAACCAAATTTCCAGCCTTCTCCGTATAAATATATTTTTTTACCATCAACATTATCTTTTTCAAGAGTTAAAGAGTCCAATTCGTGTCTTATTTTCTTTAAATTATCTGCTGTATGATGCCCCATAAGATCAAATCTAAAACCATCAATTTTATAATTTTTTGCCCAAATTTTAATTGAATCAACAATTAATTTACCCATCATATTATGTTCTGACGCTGTATCAGGACAACATGTAGAATTTTGAACTTTACCATCATTATCCAAACGATAATAATAACCTGGAACTACTTTGTCTAAGACAGAATCAGCACTACTACCAGCAGCACTTGTATGATTGTAGACAACATCCATTATGACTCTCAGACCTTCATCGTTAAGAGATTTAACCGCATGACGAAATTCAACAATTCGAGCAGATCCTTCTGGATTACTAGAATAGCTTCCCTCTGGTGTTGAGTAATGAAAAGGATCGTAGCCCCAATTGTAAGAATCTTTTTTCTTTAAAGTACTAATCAGCTGTTGTTGTACCGATGATGAAGCAGATAAATGACTAAGATTACTCAAATCTGGCTCTTTTCTCATAGATTCTTCTTCATTAACCGAAGACATATCAGCTATAGGTAATAAATGTACATGAGTTAATCCAGCATTGGCAAGACTTCTAAGATGCTTCATACCATTAGAATTTCTTTCTGTAAAAGCCAAAAACTTGCCTTTATTCTTATTAATAACAGTTTTATCTCTAGCACTAAAATCACGAACATGTAACTCATAGATAGAAATATCTTGAAATGAGTCTAATTTTGGCTTTTGTAAGCTATCCCAACCTAATGGCTTTAACTGATCTTCATTAAAATCAATTATTTGGCTTTTTTTGCTATTTGTTGAGAGGCTAATCGAATAAGGATCAGTTACGTAATTTGTTTCAATATTACCTGATATTGGTGAATACACTTTTACTTCATAAAGATAATATTTATTAACCCATGAATCATTTCCTTTAAATTCCCAGATACCTGTAGTTGGTATATCATCCATAGCCCTTATTTTTTCTGGCACTGTATCATTAGGATTTTTGTAAATAAATAGTCTAACAGATTGTGCTGTGGGAGCCCAAATCCTGAGAGTAGGTTGTCTATATCTCGAAAAATCAACTCCAAGCTCAGTATTATATGTATATAGCTGATCCAAAACTCCATAGTTTTGAATCTGGGTAGCATCAATTAACTTTCCTTCAGAATTTTTTATGGCAACAACAATATTACCTCTCAAAAGCTCAGGAATAAATCTTATTTTATCAAGTTTAGCTGTACTTATTTTTATGTGACCTTTTAGATAAGGATATTTTTGATAAAGGGGATCTTTTTCGGTAATTATACCATCTTGTAGAAGCTCAATATGTTTTGCACCAATAATATCACCTTTTTTTATGCTAATACTACCTGTAGGAGAATAATACAGATGATAGCTATAATTTTTTTCTTGATTAAAGTTAAAAGGAAGCTGCCAAGTAATAGTTTCGGCACTAATCCATCTTGCTCTTGCATTTTCAATATATTGTTTGTTTATGTAAGAATGATCCATATTTTCTTTTTTATATTGGTTTCTCATTTGAGTTGCACAACCAGAGGACATTACTAAAATAGATAAAAATAAAGGCAATAGTGTTTTTTTCATAGTTTTATCAGCTTGTTTGTTAAATAATTATAATTAACTACTGTATGATACACGAAAAGTTATCGAATTAAAATAACAAAAAGTTCAAGTACATTTAATCTTAACAATTAGAAACAAATCAATTAAATCTCTAAACAAGTCTTTAAAATAATCATAACTTATTAAATATAATCTGTATGATATTATGGTTATAAAAACCTTATGCTAACCACTCAATCATTTAAATCTACGATCCTTATATACATGGATTTGTGACTAAACTCTACAAAAAACTTTAAAATATATGATAAATAAAAAAAACATTTGTTCATGTTTATCTGTGTTATTATGTCGTTCATAAATAAATTCTTTTCAAAATTTTTGGAGGGTTAGATGATTTCAAAATTAAGATTATTATTACCTCTTCTGGCTTTTACTTTTTTTACATTAAATGGATGTAATAATGATAATACAACTGAAAAAGTAATTAATGTAGGTTTTGTTCCTTCAGAAAATATGCAAGAAGTAACAAAAAATGCACAGCCTTTAGCCGAGATGCTCAGTAAAGCAGTTGGCAAAGAGGTAAAAACTTTTATTGCAACTGATTACACTGGTATTGTAGAAGCATTCAGAGCTGGTAAGCTTGATATAGCTTTTCTTACGCCTGCAGCTTATGTTATGGCAAATAATGAAGCTGGTGTTAAAGTAGTACTTAAAGCTCAAAGACATGGTAACGATTTCTTTTATTCAGCAATAATTACACGTAAAGATAGTGGTATTAACAAATTAGAAGATTTTAAAGATAAAACATTTTCTTTTGGTGATACATTGTCTACATCAGGTAATATTTTTCCTAAAAAGATGTTTTTAGATAAAGGTATAGACCCAAAAGAAGCTTTTAAACATGTTATATATTCAGGTGGTCATGACGCAACTGTTCTTGCTGTATTCAACAAAAAAGTTGATGGTGGAGCAGTTTTCTCTAATGATACCAAAGGGCATGACGGAGCTTGGACACAATTTTTAAAACCAGAAGAAGCAAGTCAAATAAAAGCTATTGCTTACTCTGATCCTATACCAGCAGATAATGTATGTGTTAGTAAAGATTTAGACCCTGAAATAGAAAAAAAGCTTACTCAAGCTTTTATTGATGTTGGCAAGGATAAGGTTGGACAAAAACTTATTCAAAAACTTTATCGTATTGATTCATTTGTTCCGGCAACAGATAAAGATTATGAATCTGTTAAAATTGCTATCAAAGTAGCTGGTATAGATTTACCAAATGAACTTGCTAATAAAAAGAAGAAATAGAGGAAATACATGTCATCTGATTATCTTTTACAAGTGAATGACCTAAAAAAATCATATACAACTGATAACTTAATCTTAAAAGGTATCTCACTAGATATAAAACCTGGTGAATTTGTAGGAGTGTTAGGTCTTAGTGGGGCAGGAAAATCAACTTTTTTACGTTGCATTAATCGTCTAATAGAACCAACATCAGGAAATATTTTATTTAAAAAATCTTTTATCACAGATAAAGATACTGATAATGAGGTTATGGATGTTTGTAAGCTAAATAATAAAGAATTAAGGCTACTCAGAAGAAAAATAGGTATGATTTTTCAACAATTTAACATAGTTAAGAGATTAACTGTGATCGATAATGTACTATCAGGAAGCCTAGGTTATCAAAATGCTTTTAAGAGTACGTTTAGAATATTTTCTGTTGACGATAAAAAAAAGGCATTGGCAAATCTTGAGAGAGTTGGCTTATTAAGCCAAGCATATAAGAGGGCTGACGCTTTAAGTGGTGGTCAGCAACAAAGAGTTGCAATCGCTAGAACCCTTATGCAAAACCCAAAAGTTATATTGGCAGATGAGCCTGTTGCAAGTTTGGATCCAAAACTTTCAAGAGAAGTATTAGGTATCCTAAAAAAAGTTTGTAAAGAAGATGGTATTTCAGCGTTAGTCAGCTTGCATACACTTGAATTAACCAAAATTTATTCTGATAGAATTATTGGTTTTCAGGGTGGATATATTACTTTTGATGGTAGTGCAGATCAGCTTAATGACGATGAGATTGAAAAAGTTTATACAAAGACAGGTGATTAAATATGACTGAAATTAAATCAAAATCAAGAACGGAAGAATTAAAAGAATCTGCTTACAGTAAATCACCTCCTCCAAAAAAAAATTTAGTTAAAATAATAATAAATTTTGTCATTGTTTTAATTGTTTTAGGTTGGGCTTTTAATGGAGCAAATTTTAATATTCGTGAATTAATAGAAGGTAGAAAACCCCTTATTAGTACATTAGGAAGAATGATGCCTCCTGATTTTAAAAAAATAGTTGACCCTAATCATTATAATAAACCAGAAGATCTTAATATTCCTCAGTTGTTTTTGCCTATTCCTTTGGAAAAAGTGCAAGCAAAACACAAAGAAACATGGTGGAATAATCAGTTCCCTCAAACTATTCTAGGTTCTATGATTCAAACTATCCAAATGGCTATGGCTGGAACTACAATAGCTCTATTTTTTGCTTTTCCTATATCTTTTTTAGCTGCAAGAAATACATCGCCTCATCCTTTGGTATACAAAACACTTAAGATTATTTTGAGCGTTTTACGAACTATTCCAGAGTTAGCTTTAGGTTTAATATTTGTATCTGCTGTTGGACTTGGTGCATTTGCAGGAACTATGGCATTAGCCTTTGGTACAACAACGGTTTTAATTAAACTTGTATCAGAGTCTATTGAACGAATAGATGAGGGTGTTGTTGAAGCAGTAAAAACAACTGGAGCAAATTATTTTCAAATACTTTCATTTGCTGTTGTTCCACAAATGTTACCAGATTTAATTTCATTTGGATTATATCGTTTTGAGACTAATATTAGAGCAGCCTCAGTTCTCGGATTAATAGGTGCTGGTGGTATGGGTTATCTATTAAATAATGCTTTTCGTACCTTTGCTTATCAAGAAGCATGTGCAATTGTAGTTATTCTAATAGTTTTAGTAATATCTGTTGATAATATTAGTGCTAGATTGAGAAGATTGGCAATTTAATAAAATAAAACTGAAATATAATTTTGAGCAAGTATATATTAGATAGTACAATTATCATGTAGTTTTAATACTTATAAGGAATTATATGATTGTAAAAGTAAATAGTGCAGCACTTAGTGGCATAGATGGATATATTGTTGATGTAGAAGTTGATGTTAGCAATGGTTTACCTGCAATTGCAATTGTTGGCTTACCAGATAAAGCTGTTGATGAATCAAAAGAGAGAGTTAGAGGAGCATTACGTAATTCTAATTATACATATCCTGCCAAAAAAATAGTTATTAATCTTGCTCCTGCCGATACTCGTAAAGTAGGATCAGCCTTTGATCTACCTATCGCCATTGGATTATTAGCCGCATCTGGACAGATGAATACTGACGACTTAAGTAAATTTATGATTGTTGGTGAATTATCTCTTGATGGAGTTGTTAGGTCTGTCAATGGTGCTTTATGTCATGCTATTGCTGCAAAGAACAATAATATTGAGTCAATTATATTGCCAGAAGAAAATGCTCCAGAAGCATCAGTTGTTAAAGGGTTAAATGTCTATCCTGTAAAAACTTTAACTGAGGCTGTTAATATTATTTCTAATCTTAAAGATTACAGACCAATTGAAAATATTACTACAACTTTTTTGGAAGATAATTCTGAATATTTTTTAGATTTTGAAGATGTTAAAGGTCAAGAGTCCTCTAAAAGAGCTTTAGAGGTAGCGGCATCTGGTAATCATAATATCTTAATGGTTGGATCACCTGGATCTGGTAAAACTATGTTAGCCAAACGTTTACCCTCTATTCTCCCTCCTCTCACTTTTGAAGAAGCTCTAGAATGTACAAAAATATATTCAATTTGTGGTTTACTCAGTAAAAAGGGTTTGATTAATGTTCGACCATTTCGTTCACCACATCACTCTATATCTTATGCTGGAATGGTTGGAGGAGGTAGTCCTCCACGACCTGGAGAAGTAACATTGAGTTCAAATGGAGTTTTATT
>JACMQJ010000201.1 GCA_014377055.1 Candidatus Sericytochromatia bacterium | reverse complement strand
TCAAAATCTAAGTGAAAATGAAGCAAAAATCAATGAAGAACTTTTAAGTGTTCAAGGTAAGCATGTTGATTTGGATGGTTACTATATGCCTGATCCAATTAAGGCTGATAAGCAAATGCGTCCAAGTGCAACATTAAATAAAATTATTGATACTCTCTAAACTTATCAGTAAGTCTTGAACAAGGGGTTTGAACCCCTTGTTTAAAGTCAATTTTATTAAAATTATTCATTACCCTAAATATTTAGAAAATAAAAAACTATGATTGATTTACTAAAAGATTTTCCTGCTGTATCCGAAATACCTGTTGCATGGGGTGATATGGATGCCTTTAAGCATGTTAACAACGTTAATTATATTAAATACTTTGAATCAAGTCGAATAAAATATTTTGAGCTTATAGATTATTTGAGTTTGATTGAATTAGGTATAGGGCCTATTTTGGCTTCAATATCATGTAAATACAAAGCACCTGTAACTTATCCAGATACGTTATTAGTTGGGTGTAAGGTATCAAAACTATCAGAGGATAGATTTATTAATAAGTATATTATTTATAGCAAAAAGTTAAATATTATTACAACTGAGGGAGAGGGTGTTATTGTTTCATATAATTATAATGAAAATAAAAAAATACCTTTTCCTGAACAAATAATAAACAATATTATTAAAATTGAAAAGAATTTGGTGCTTTAAATAAGTGTATTTTTAATTTTATTCCAACTATCATTTGACCAATCAAAACAATTAAATCAGTTATTAATATTCTAAAATGAAAACAAAAAAGTATGTATAATAAATTAATTAAGTATTTTTGATTATTGGGTAAAAATCTAAGTTAATGATAAATGTTACAAAAACTTATATACCTGATATTGATAAATATAAGTCATACATCGATCAAATCTTTGCATCAGGATGGTTAACAAATAACGGTATTCTCACTCAACAATTAGAATCAAGACTTACACAATATTTGGGAGTAAAAAATTTATTACTCGTATCCAATGGGACTATTGCCTTACAAATTTGTTATAAACTTTTGGGTTTAAAAGATGATGTCATAACCACTCCATTTAGTTTTGTTGCTACTGTGAGTAGCTTATGTTGGGAAGGTTTGAACCCAGTTTTTGTTGATATAGATCCAGAAACATACAATATAGATGTCGAAAAAATAGAAAGCTCTATAACATCAAAAACAACTGCTATAGTAGCTGTACATGTCTTTGGTAATCCTTGTGATGTTGAAAAAATTGAACAAATTGCAAAAAAATATAATCTAAAAATAATATATGATGGTGCTCATGCTTTTGGAGTTAACTACAAAAATAAAAGTGTTCTTAATTATGGAGATTTAACTACTCTAAGTTTTCATAGTACCAAAGTTTTTCATACAATTGAAGGTGGAGCTATTATTATAAATAATGACCAGCTTTATAAAAAAGCAAAGCTTATGATTAATTTTGGTATTCCTGCACCTGATCAAGTATTATGTTTGGGCATTAATGCAAAAATGAATGAGTTTCAAGCAGCAATGGGTTTGTGTGTATTAGATGATATTGAAAAAATATACCATAGTAGAAAAAAAGTATTTTATTTTTATTTAAATTACTTAAATGATATTTCTTTAATCAAATTTCAGCTTATTGATCAACAATCATCCAACAATTATGGTTATTTCCCTATATTACTG
>JACMQJ010000200.1 GCA_014377055.1 Candidatus Sericytochromatia bacterium | reverse complement strand
TAATTTATCTCCATATTCAGAAACTTTACCTGTTTCTATTTGACCAACTCTTTCACTCAGTCTTTTATTTAGAACATACATATTTGTTTCTAGTTCGCTTATTTGCTTTAAGTATTTACCTACTAGGCTATCTTTAGCTTCCGCTTTACTAGATAAATCATAGTTTTCTTCTTCTAGTTTAGACATTTTTTCTGATTTATTTTTGATATTTTCTCTCAACTCAGGTAATTCAGCAGTACCTTTTTTTAGTGAAAAAACTTCTTCCTCAAGACTTCTAACCATTTTACTAAGAACAGATATTTCATGTTCTTTTTCTTCAATAGTATTTTCCATTATTCTAACTGGATCTTCGGAATGGCTACCATTACCACCATTTTCACCAATATGTTTAACATTTGAAACCGAAGCAATATTTTGGCTTATATCTTTAATTTGTCTTTTTAGAAACTCACTTTCACCTTGAATATCTTTGTACTTTTGGATCAATGGAGTTAAAAACGATCTTACTTCTTCTTTATATTTTTCTTTTTGTCTGACATTAAATTGTCTAAGAACTTCATTCTTCTGACGTAGTTTATTAATTTCTCTGGTAAGTGTGACTGTTGTTTGTTGAGAATCTTCAAAATTATCTCCATTATCATTTGAACTTACGGAGTCTTCAAAATCGTCTTCTAATTCTTCATCAAAATCGCTCATTAAAAAACCTCTTAGACTAAAATTTTCAATATTTGAATAGATTTAATACATTATATTAAATGAAACAACAAATTAAAAGTATCCCTATGCAATAAACTTTTATAATAAATAAATTTATCTTAATAGCTGATAGTATATTTTTTATAAAAACAATTACTTATTTAAATTTAAAATTAACCTTATATGCTGTTTTTCTAAGTATATCAGAGTACATAACTATTGTAAAACTAATTTAATAATTAGTAAATCATTAAGTTTATCTTAATAATAATTTACAAATATCGTATATTTAATTGTTACAAAAAAATTAATGTTGGGTGTATATTTAAAACAAGTTATTGAGGTATTAATACAGTCAAAATTTATGTTTGTTATGAATCAGGTGACGAAATATGAACAACTTTAAATTAATTCAAGAGCATTTCACAAAAATAGATTGTCCTATCTGCAATTTTTCCTTTACTCAAGAAGGCATAAAACTTATCAAACAAGAAAATGATTATTGGGTTATTAAGTTAGATTGTGAAAAATGTAACCACTCTCTAGGCTTTGCAATTGTTGTTATAGAATACAATGACTATAATAATAATGAAAACACAATTAATAATAATCCACCTATTACAGTTGATGATGTTATAAATGCTCACAAATTTATTCAAGAACTAGGTAGTGATTGGACTAAATATCTTAAAAAAAAGTAACTATAAATTTAAGTGTCATGTGATTTTCTAATAATCCAAGTAGCAAATGCTTCTGAAAATTTGTATCTTGTTTTTACAAAAGCAGCTGGATTATTATCAACATAATATAAAAAATAATTTATATCGTCAGAAGTAACATTTTCAAATATCTCTGTAAGGTGTCTTTGTGCATATATTCCTTGCACTGGTTGTTGTAAGTTAGTAACATACTTTACACAATATTGGAGATCTGCAGTAGAATTTGCCATAAATATTTGTTCCAACAAAACCCCTGAGTCTTCATCTCCTATCAACCTATTTTTATCATAGGTAAGAAACTCTATATTTTTTGCTATCAAATTTGCGTATTTTATTCTAGGTATACTTTTTAGGTGTATTTCTTTTTTGTTTTTATTCGCATCGTCAGCTTTATCTTTAATTTCTATTTTTTCATCTTTTTTGGGAACAGTCTTTTTCTTAAAAAATAATCCCATAACCATCTCTTTTGGAGAATTAAATATTTTTTCGATAGCATTTAAACCCATAACCATCATTTTTGCTTTTACGGCTTGTGTATCTTGAGATATTTTTTCGCCTATTTTACTTAACTCATCTTTAGTCTCATTAATTGAGCTACCAACATTTTTAAATTCATTTTTTGCTTTTTCGACTGTTTCTTCAATATCTTTTTTTGCTTGTTTTTTTGCATCTGTAGTAGATATTCTCTTATTCCTAAGATTAAGTATCTGAACACTTGGCTTTTTATCTTTTATTATTGACTGATTATAATCATTAATGTCAGGCATGTCAGTTTCTTCATCTTCAATATTTTCTTCAAGTTGTGAAAGATACGATTTAGCTCGATATTCTAAGTTTTCGGACTTTTCTTCTTTATTTTCTGATTTAATATAATCTGTAGGCGGTAAGCTATTTTCGTTTATTCCTCTTGAGGCTCTATCCCTTATAGATCTTGAAGGTCTTGGCGGATTATTTTCTTGATTATCACTCATATATAACCTATTTAACCTGAATATGAATTTCTTTCTTGCATTTTTCTTGGTATAATATATTTACCATAAATAAAAGTAAGTACATTAAAAAAACTGACATTAACTAATCCTGCTTCAATCAAATTAAAGCTTTGGGGAACTATATGAGATGAAACTTCTAGGGTTTGTATTAATCTATCATATTCTTTTGGAAAATTTATTATTTTTATTTCCCATAAAAGATTATCTTTATCAACATAAGTAAGTATACTTTTTCCTAATAATCTATGGGTATCTTCACCCCAAAAGTTTTGTTGGATTAATTCACCTTTTGATTCTTTGTGCTTAAAAGTAAATGTTATGGGGGTAAAGTTAAGCAATGCCTGCGTTCTAATATTAAAAACAACTTTTTCTACTGTTAAAATTTCTTTCATAATAATCAACATTGCCTCAAAAATTATCACCTATATGATTATTATACATTCTAACTTTATCCATGAGCTAAAAATAGATCTATCATATCTTTTTTGATTAAAAATTATTTAAAATGCTAGAATTAAAATATGTTTAGTTAGCGGGATAAAAATTATTATGACTAATAAAGAAAGTGAATATAAGATCTTAAAAGAGTTTTGGCCTTATTATCTTAGCGAACATAAAAATAGTCTAAATAAGATTTTACATTTTGTTGGCACAGCTTGTTCTTTGTATTGGATAATAATGTCTATAGTAAAAAAGAAACCATCTAATATTTTATTAGC
>JACMQJ010000199.1 GCA_014377055.1 Candidatus Sericytochromatia bacterium | reverse complement strand
TCAGATGTAGTAAAAAATTTCTTAATCAGTAGTGTTAGTAATTATGTGATCCATCATGCTAAATGCCCTTTATTAATTATTTGATAAAGGAAACAAATTAATGCTTAGACGAACAGTAAAAAGAACAAGATATATTTTTGGACTTATGATATTATCAATAATTGCTTACACTTATTTTTACACTATAAATCAGCCTAATACCACCTCAGAAAATAATAAATTTATTAGAGAGGTTTCATTTTATAAGACTCATAGTGGTAAAGATGTTGAGTTTGATATTAGTTGGAATAATCTACTAAAGAAAAGTACTGCAGAAAATAGAGATAATTTTTTGATTGAACAAGTTAAGCCTCAAGGTAAAAATTGGATTATTCTTACTACAGGTAAAAAATGTGTTATTGATTCTATTCAATATGTTTATGCACCTTGGCTTGACACAGAAGAAAAAAGAATTAAGGCTAATCCAGTAGAGAAAGAAAAAAAAGTTACTCAAGTCTTTGTCATTATTGAGCCTAAAGAAGAAATTAATGATTATTACAAAGTTACTATAAAAAATATTGAAAACAACACAGGTGAAAAGATGGACAAAGAAGAATATGCGATTGTTAAAGTTGTCAAATTTAATGACTTCATCAAAAGATAATAACTAACAACTCTAATTAATTATTAGACTAATCTTTTTCTGGTAAAACTAAGTTAACTGGTATATTTTGTTCAAATTTACTGATATTATCAAGACTTGTTTCAGCAATTTTATTCATGGCATTATCAGTAAAAAATGCTTGATGACTGGTAACAATAACGTTTTGGAAGGTTAATAAGCGTGCCAATACATCATCTTGAAGAACTTTACCTGATAAGTCCTCAAAAAATATATCTGCTTCTTCCTCATAAACATCCAAACCTAAGTATCCTATTTTACCATCTTTTAAAGAATTAATAATCTCAGGAGTATCAATTAAACCTCCTCGACTAGTATTAATAAGCATTACACCTTTTTTCATCATTGATAATGTTTTTTTATTAATCAAATGATGTGTTTCATGGTTTAAAGGACAATGAAGGCTAATTATATCTGATGTTGCAAATAATTCATTGCAACTGACATATTCGACTCCTAAATCAAGACATTCTTTATCTTCAAAAAGATCAAAGGCAATTAAACGACAACCAAAACCACTCATGATTTTGGCAAATGTTTGACCAATTTTGCCTGTGCCAAAGATACCAACTGTTTTGGTATGTATATCAAAACCCATCAATCCATCAAGAGAAAAATTATCGTCTCTAATCCTGTTATAAGCTTTATGAATTTTACGATTGAGAGTCATAATTAATGCCAGGCTGTGTTCAGCTACTGCATAAGGTGAATAGGCTGGCACTCTCACAACAGAAAGCCCAAGCTTATGAGCTGCTTTAATATCAACATTATTAAAGCCAGCACTACGAAGAACAATAAGCTTTACATTATTTTCTGCCATTTTTTCTAGTATTTGCTCATCTAAAGTATCATTTACAAAGACACAAACTGCTTGAAATCCTTTTACAAGAGAAATTGTTTCCATATTTAGATGAGCATCAAAAAAAGTTATTTGATGATTGTACTTAACATTTATTTTTTCAAAAAAATGTTTTTCATAAGGTTTTGTACTAAAAAAAGCTAATTTCATTTTTTGCCTTAACTAAAAATTATAATCCTGATTAATTTTATAATCCGATTATTTACCCGTTGTTGATGTTGCTAGTACATTAGGAATAATTTAAATATTTTGCAATAAATTTTTCTGTCTATTGAGAATAAGGACTATATACCTCAATTTTTATGTACCTAAATGGTTACAAATAATTTTTAAAAGTATCTTGAATTTGATCACAGTTACTACAACCATATATATCATTACATTTAGATCTGAACTTAATGCCATTGAGGAACACGGATAACACTATATTTTAACCCTTAACTTAACAACTATGGCATTGCATGCGTCTTACTTAAACATGAGAGGACGAATGCAATGCGGCTCTACAAATCTTATTTTCTAATATTTTAATAAATCAAGATAACTTTACGTTGTCCCAAAAATTTAGCTTCATTATTTGCAAGTG